>JBFYQB010000203.1:0-6174 GCA_041302955.1 Flavobacteriales bacterium | reverse complement strand
CACGCGGTGGAAGATTCAGGGTTCGAGGGAGCATTCAATGCCGTTGCTCCGCAGCACGTCACCCAGCATCAATTGTTGGCCGAAATAAGTGGAGCACTCCATAAACCTTTCTTCCTTCCTGGTGTTCCATCGGTTGTGCTTCGGGCAGCCATGGGCGACATGGCGCAGATGCTCACAGAGGGTAGCAGAGTTTCGGCCGACAGACTGATGAAGGCTGGTTTTGTTTTTAACCATCCAGAATTGAAGGTCGCACTAGCAGACTTATTGTAGAAGAGGGGAGTTGAAAAATGGAATACCGAAAATGGTAGCACAAATGTTCCGATAATCAAGTTTACAGTCTCTGACCACCATTTTCAATTCTCCCATTTTTAGTATTCCCTTCCCTATGTTGGTCACCCGAAAAGAGTTCCACCAGTTTCTTCCCATTTCCCTTGATGAGGCATGGGAATTTTTCTCCGCTCCGCAGAATCTGAACAGGATAACCCCGCCCGAGATGAAGTTCAGCATCAAGAGTGGTGGTTTAGGGCCGATGTATCAGGGTATGATCATCCAATATACGGTCACCCCGTTGTTGGGCATCCCCTTACCGTGGGTGACAGAGATAACCCACGTGGCCGACCGCCATTATTTTGTGGACGAGCAGCGGTTCGGTCCCTACAGTTTTTGGCACCACTTGCACACCTTCAAGATAGTTGATGGCGGTGTGATGATGACAGATATACTGCACTATCGCCTTCCCTTTGGCCCTGTTGGTAAATTGGTGCATGCGCTATTCGTAGGTGCCATGGTGGATGGCATATTTGAATTCCGAACCAAGGTGTTGAAAGATATTTTTCCCAGTAAATGAGCCCACGGCCGATTACGGCAAATCCGCACACATCAAAAATCAGTAACAGTAACAGGTGATGGGACATTACAGCATCAAGGATCTCGAAAAGCTATCAGGCGTAAAGGCGCACACCATTCGAATCTGGGAGAAACGCTACGGATTGATAAATCCTGAGCGTACCGACACCAACATCCGCACATACTCTGACGAAGAGCTGAAGAAGCTGCTCAATGTCTCGATGCTCAACAATCATGGGCTCAAGATTTCCAAGATCGCCAAGTTGAATACTGCAGATGTCAACCTTGCGCTTTCTAAAATAGCTGAGACCGACACCCGTCACGAAACACAGATTGACAGCCTTGTGGTGGCGATGGTGGATCTCGACCGCAGAAAATTTGAGAAGATACTTGCCGACTGCAACCTGAAGATGGGTTTTGAGGACACCTGCATCCGTGTGCTTTACCCTTTTCTTCAAAAGGTGGGGCTCATGTGGCAGACCGATTCTATCAATCCCGCACAGGAGCACTTCATCAGCAATCTTATCCGCCAAAAGCTCTTTGTGGCCATTGACGAGCTCTATGATCCCGACCTGGAAGGCAAGCCCAAAGCAGTGCTCTATCTGCCCGAAGGCGAAATGCACGAACTTGGCCTATTGTTCTATCGCTATCTCATGGAGCGCAGAGGTTACAACACCATCTATCTGGGTCAGAGTGTTCCGTTCAAAGATCTCGTCTACACTGTTAAAGCGCACAAGGCGGAGTTTGTGGTCACGGCTTTTGTCGCATCCATCGCACCAGACAGAATAGCAGCCTACCTCACTTGTCTGTCCGATAAGTTTGAGGGTAAGAGGATCATTGCTACTGGAGGTCAGGTGGCCATCATGGAGGCAGAGATACCAAAAGTGTCCTTTTGTCCATCGGTTCCCACTTTCGTTGAGCTCATAGAGCAGCTTCGCTAAACAGTATCAAGCGGTTTTCCTTCCATCCCGAGCAGCAATTGCTGCTCGGGGTTTTCTTTTTGCGCAATATTCAATGGATTTGGATGCTGTTTCCGTCCTGTGGAACAGGTTTTGCAATGCCATTTGTTTAATAATTGGGTCCTTGGGTAAAACAATGTGGGTGACATTCAATCATTTACCCTTATAATGTTTAATATGGAATTAAAAAGATTAAACAGAATGTTGCGCCATTGAATATATCGTCTACATTTGTTTCATCAATTCAATCATTGATTAAACAAAACCAAAAGCCATGTCAGCCTTAACCTTTGATGACCGTTTACTGAAAATGAGCACTGTGCTGGAGTATTTTGCCCTTAGCCTTACTAAGGACAAGGAGCAGGCGCAGGACCTCTTGCAAGAGACCATGCTCAAAGCACTTACCTACAAGGACAAGTTCACCCCCGACACGAATTTGAAGGCGTGGTTGCACACCATCATGCGCAATACCTTCATCAACGACTATCGGAAATCCATACGCACTCGCACGGTGGTAACTACCAAAGACGACCTCGAAGTGCTTGACTTTGTGCCTGCAACCACCTTTGCTGCGCCCGATAGCGCCATTTCTCACAAAGAGATCATGCAGTTCATCAATCAGCTCAGCGAACAGTACCGCGTGCCGTTCATCATGCACTTCAACGGCTACAAGTACAAGGAAATTGCAGAGCAGCTCAATATCCCTATCGGAACTGTGAAAAGCCGTATCTATCTTGCGAAGCAGTCGCTGATGGCGAATCTGAAAGGCGTGAGGGAATAACAGCTAAGGATGCAGCAGGAAGAGGAACAGGTGGTTTTGGTGGATACGGCCGACAATGTGATGGGCACAGCAGGCAAGATGCTTGCCCATCAACAAGGGCTTTTGCACAGGGCTGTGTCGGTGTTCATAGTGAACAAAGAAGGCCTTATGCTCTTACAGAAACGCGCCATCACCAAATATCACAGTCCGGGCCTTTGGACCAATGCCTGTTGCACCCATCCGCGATCAGGTGAGACCTACGCCCAATGTGCCGCACGCAGAGTGGAGGAGGAACTTGGTTTCACAACAGCATTGCACTCTGCGTTCTCCTTCATCTATAAAGGAGATGTGGAAAACGGATTGATCGAGCACGAGCTGGACCATGTGTTCATTGGGAAATATGACGGTGTTATCTATTTGAACCCTGACGAGGTGGAAGAGTGTACCTTTGCATCGCTGGAGGACATTGCGAATCGGCTCGAAGAGCATCCACGCGAGTTCACCATCTGGTTTCGGGCCATATTCAAACGGGTCAGCGAACACCTTACAGGAATGGAATCCCACCTAAAGGGAGGAGTAGAATGAAGGTTACAGTTCATAGAACGGCCCATTTCAACGCGGCTCACCGGCTTCACAACCCTGAATGGTCTGACGCGCACAACACCGAGGTGTTCGGCAAGTGCAACAATCCCAACTATCACGGCCACAATTATATGGTCACCGTAAGCGTGAAGGGCGAAATTGATCCTGCCACGGGCTACGTTATCGATATGAAGGTGCTAAAAGATCTTATTCATGCTTATGTGGAAGAGCCTTTCGACCATCGCAACCTTAACCTCGACACCGAGGAATTCAAGAATCTTAATCCGACAGCCGAGAACATTGCTGTGGTCATCTGGCAAAAGCTGAGACCACATCTCAGCGCGGCATTGGAACTGAAAATCACACTACATGAAACAGAACGGAACTCCGTTGACTTTGCTGGAGAGGGACTTTGAGCGCATCGAAGAGATTGGCGACAGCCATGCCTCTACCAATCTCGACACGCCACTGCGTGCTGATGCTTTTGATATTTCTGATGAGGAGAAGATCAAGAAGATTGCTCATCATTTCTCCGAGATTATGCACACCATGGGTCTCGACCTGTCGGACGACAGCCTCAGCGGCACGCCTTTGCGTGTGGCCAAGATGTATGTGAAGGAAGTGTTCAATGGCCTCGACCCGAAGAACAAGCCAAAGGTCAAGCTCTTCGAAAACAAGTATGGCTATAAGGAAATGCTGGTTGAGCGTGACATCACGGTTCACAGTTTCTGCGAGCACCATTTTGTGCCCATCATCGGCAAGGCACACATCGCCTACCTGAACAATGGTCAGGTGGTAGGGCTGTCCAAGCTCAACCGCATTGTGGACTATTTTTCCCGCAGGCCACAGGTTCAGGAGCGGCTCACTGTGCAGATTGCGAATGAATTGAAGAAACTACTGCTCACAGACGACATCGCGGTGATCGTTGACGCCCGCCACATGTGCGTTTCGCTGCGTGGAGTAGAAGATGTTGCAAGTAGCACGCTCACCGCCAGCTACCACGGTGCCTTTCAGAATAAGGACACCAAAGAGGAATTCCTGCAATACGTTTACGGGAAGAAGTGAGCCCGATGCTTTTTGAATGCAGATATCCCTGATGTCATGCAATTCACTACTTTTCCGCAGATAATCAATGTTTATTGGTCGAGGAGTAGGTGGAGCGGGATATTGAATTTCTTCAGGATATTGTTAGAGCCTCTCCGCATGTCATCTATGAGTATGATCAGGTGAACAATCGGTTGCAGTATGCGACCGAGAATCTGTTCGACACTTTTGGTTATTCCTTTCACCAGCTTCAGGACATGCCTGGCTCCCTTTGGGCCATTGTTCATCCGGACGATGCTCCAATCATGAAGGAGCATGTGAATAAAATGATGAAGGGCAAGAATGATAGCCCCATCTCATCCACTTTCCGGGTGCGTCATGCAAAAGGTCATTATGTCTGGGTCAATGCTGTTGATCGTTTTTTCGATCGAAAGGAGGATGGCCTTGTTCACAGAACCATAGGTTTTGTTTCTGATGTGACATCTGCCATTGAGGCGCAATTGACTTTAGAACGCGCCAACAGGGCAAATTCATTTCTGCTGCATTCTTCGCAGGTACTTTCAAATATCGAGTCAGACTATCAGGTTGTTCTTCAGCAATTGACAGAATATGTGTCACTTCACTTTGGCGCTGTTGTGGAGGTGTCAACCGTGAACTACGTAGATTCTATTGTTAATCCAGTTGCCATGTATCATCCAGATGCATTGGTTCGTGGATCTATTCGCAAGGCCTTTACATTGCATCAGGTCAAGATTGGAGAAGGCATAGTCGGAAAGGTCATATCGGAAGGGGTTGAGATACTTGAACAAGAAGCCAGTGAGGAATTGCGCAGGCGCATTGAGGCTTATGATTGTAGCTTGGTGCCACAGTGCTACATATACTGTCCACTGCGAACTGTCAGAGGTATAATTGGGTCGCTTAATGTTACACGACTTCTTGGTAGGTCAAAGTTCACAAACGATGATCTGATTCAGATAAGGAAACTCGCTGAGCATGTTGCACTGTACATTGAAAACGCTTATTTGCGCGCCAGCCAGCGACAAGAACTTGAACTGAGACGAAAAACCCAAAGCGACCTTTACCACCAGAATAACGTTAACAGTTTTTTGCTTGCTGTTTCTCGCATACTATCTGATATTAGCCTTGGTCAGCATGATACATGGGTAATGCTTACCCAAACCGTGGCAGTTCATTTCAATGTTTTCTGTGTCGTCTACATAAAGGATGCAGAATCTGACCGAATCCGTCCTCAAGCATTTTTTCATAAAGATGAGCAGGTGCGCAATGCCTTGCAAGCAGTTTTTTTGTCAGATGACCAGGAGAATGGTATGAAGGCTGCTCGATACGTTACTCGTTCTGGCAAACCTCTGTTAATGAATGGTGATGCCGTAGCTGGTATTGCAGAACTTGATATAGACCCAAATCTTTTGCCTCGTGCTTATGGATTTTGGCCTTTGCAGGGGCGCGAATCATTGGGTGCATTATGTCTTTGTCGACCGATCAGTGAGGCTCCTTTCACAGATGATGAACTTCATCGTGCTACTCAGTTGGTCTCTCACATGACCATTTTTTTAGAGAATGCATTATTGGCGGAACGTCAAAGAATTGAAATTGAGAACAGAAAGATAGCAGAACAGAAATTAGCGCGAAGAGAGGCTGAGGTGCGAGCCATGCTCAATACCATTCCTATCAACATATCGCGTATTTCCCTTGATTTTAGATACCTGTTTTTGAATAATGCCTACACCAAATTTGGACTTGAGCCAGAAAAATTGGTAGGTCGATCAATTATAGAGGTTATCGGACAAGAGGCATTTGATAGCTCATTGCCACGATTTGCGCTGGTGAGGGCCGGGCATACGGTCAGTTATGATGATTCCATTATGCTGCCGAATGGTTCGCAGATCCATTTCAATTCAGTGATTGCCCCGGATATGGATGATGTTGGCAACGTGGTCGGCTATTATTCATGTTCAGTTGATG
>JBFYQB010000202.1:0-8522 GCA_041302955.1 Flavobacteriales bacterium | reverse complement strand
ATACAAATGGCATCTCCTCGTATACATAACTCTTCACGAAAAAGCGAAATAATTCGCAAAAAGGGCATTTTCTAAGGCTCGGAAATGTTTCCTCTTCGCTCGGAAAACATTTTGCAACGCTCGGCAGACACTTTCGAGCCTTCGGAAGGGTCTGCCGAGTGCTCGCTAGACATTTTGTAGTGCTCGACAAGCATCTTCGAGCGCTTGGAGATGATTTTGTAGCCTTCGGCAGTGATCTTCTAGGGCTCGGAAATGTTTTTCTAAGGCTCGGAAGTGTTTTCTTAAAAGGATGTATTGTGACATTTAACGGCCAAGAAAGGCGTGCAAAAGGCTTGGCGAAACATCTGCACTGCAGGTCAACAATGCGCAATAACCATGCACCTTGGCAAACCAAGCAGAAAAGGAACTTAGGGCCGGATCACTTCATCCGCGTACCGAATTTTACATCCCCTATCTTTACGCTCCTTTTCAGTGCATCAGCCAGTGACGGTAGCCAAGCGTTTAGAAAGTGCCCCCATTGTCCTCAAGGCAGTCGTGCTGCTGTTGGTCATGATGGCATCGCTGCAGGCCAAGGCCCAGTTCTACAATGGGTCGCAGATGGAGTTCGGCAAGAACAGGGTGCAATACGAGCAGTTCGACTGGCAGCTGTACCGTTTTGACCGCTTTGATGTCTATTTCTATCTGGGCGGCAACGAGCTGGCGGAGTATGCCATGCGCAGCAGCGACCGCATCATGCGCGATCTGGAAAAAACGCTCGACTATACGCTCGACAAGCGCATTGAGGTGGTCATCTACAACAAGCTCTCGGACCTGAAGCAGAGCAACATCGGGCTGGTTACCGATCAGCAATACAACATAGGTGGTGTGACCCATATCGTAGGCACCCGGCTGATGCTCTATTTCGATGGCGACTACACCAACTTTGAGAAGCAGCTGCGGGCGGGCCTCACGCGGGTGATGGTAGAGCAGATGATGTATGGCGGCAATCTGCGCAATGTTATCCGCAGCAGCACGTTGCTGAACATTCCGGAATGGTTCACCGAGGGCCTTGTAAGCTACCTGAGCCGCGATTGGGACAACGAGATAAACAACCGGGTGAAGGACGGCATCATGAGCGGCCGCTGGAAACAGTTCAACCGCCTGGAGGGCGAAGATGCCCGCGATGCCGGCCACAGTATCTGGAAATATGTGGTGGAGACCTACGGCCAGAGCGTGCTGAGCAACATCCTGTACATGACCCGTGTGAGCCGCAATGCCGACAACGGCTTTCTGTTCGTCATAGGCGTTGCGCTTAAAAATCTGTCGGCCGAGTGGTTCAACTATTACGACAGCATGTATTACCGCGCTGACGGCAAGCTGAACCTGCCCGAGGGCAAACCGCTGAACAAGGTGCGCAAGCGTCCGCGGCCCCAGATCATGATAGACGAACCACGCCTGAGCCGCAACGGTGAATTTCTGAGCTATGTGCGCAACGACATGGGACGCATACGTGTTCGCCTGCGCGACATAGGGACAAAGAAGGAGCGCAACATCTACCGTCAGGGATTCCGCACGCATACCAAGCTGGACGAGAGCTATCCCATCACGGCATGGCATCCGGGTTCGGAGCTCATCAGCATCATCACCGAGAACAAGGGCAAGATATGGCTGGTGCTCTACAACGTGAAGACCAAGAAACGCGAGAAGCGCGAACTGTTCAATTTTGAGAAGATCCTATCGGTGGACTACTCTGACGATGGCCGCGAGTTCGTGTTCACGGCCGTGCAGAAGGGCGCCAGCGATGTGTATGTCTATAACATCATCTCCAACACCTATCAGAAGGTGACGGACGATATCTTCTGCGAGCGTGATGCCCGCTTCATGGACCGCAGCAAGAAGATCATCTTCAGCTCTGATAGGAACAACGATACCATTCAGCCCTTTGCCGGCAAGCTGCTGCCCCGCGACCTGGACTACAACATCTTCATCTACGACCGTGTGACGAAGGATGCGGTGCTGCGCAGAGTGACCGATACCAAGTTTGTGAACGAGACCATGCCGATGGAATATGACGGCAGGCGGCTGTCTTATCTGAGCGATGCGAATGGCACCCTGAACCGCCATCTGGCCGAATTGGACAGCGCCATCGCCTATATCGATACCACGGTGCACTACCGCTATTTCACACGGAGCAGTCCTATCACCCAATATCCGCGCAACATTGAGGATTTTGATGTGGACACCACCAAGGGCCGCATAGCCGAGGTGCTGTTTGCCAAGGGCAACTATCGCCTCACGCTGAAGGAACGGGCCACAGAGCGGTCGGCCAAGCTGGTGGAAACGGGCTATTCGGGCTTTCGGCCAAAAGGAAGCGTGACCCAACCACCCAAGAAGATACGGGTGCCCAATGCCGCGCTGCCGGGCGAGGAGAACAAGAAGACCATTGTGCAGACCACCAGCCGCCCACAGCCGCAGACCACGGACAGCGCTGGCATCGACATTTTCAACTATCGCTTTGATGTTGAGGTGGACGAGAAGGACAAGGCCGAATCGTCCGACCCTAAGCGCAACGACCGCAACCGCAAGGATGGCAGGAACCAGAAGGCCTTGTCGCGCATAGACAGCCTGAACCTTGCGTTGCAGTCCATACAGGTGGCGCCAGAAGAGTTTCAGTTGCCCAAGCAGCGCAACTATGATGTGGCATTCCGGGTGGAGGATGTGACCACTCAGCTGGACAACAATTTTGTGAACGCGTCCTATCAGCGCTTCACGGGCGGAGGCGGGTTCTACAATCCCGGACTCAATGGCCTGATAAAGATGGGCATCAGCGACATTCTGGACGACTATAAGATAACTGGCGGTTTCCGCATCACTGGCAACTTGGGCAGCAACGAGTTCTTCCTCTCGGCACAGACCTATAAGAGGCGGTTGGACAAGCAGCTCACCTTCAACCGTCAGACCTTCGAGAATCTGGTGAATGACTTCACGCTGGCCAAGGTCTATACCCACACGCTTACCTACAAGGTGAACTGGCCCTTCTCTGACTTCTCGTCCATCCGTGGCACCGCCATAGGCCGCAACGACCGCACAGTGATCAAGAGCACGTCCGACCGCAACCTCACCGAACCCGATGTGCACAAGTGGATGGCGGGACTCAAGGCCGAATATGTGTTTGACAATACCCTGCCCATGGGGGCCAATCTGTTCCGTGGCACCCGGCTCAAGGTGTTTGCAGAATACTATCAGGACCTGAACAAGGAGGCGGGCAATCTTTTTGTGATAGGTGCCGATGCGCGTCACTACATCAAGGTGCATCGCGAACTGATATGGGCCAATCGCATTGCGGCCAGCACCTCGTTCGGCACGCAGAAACTCATCTATTTCCTTGGTGGTGTGGACGGCTGGGTGGCCCCGCAATACGATTCGTCCATTCCCATCGACTTCTCGCAGGACTATGCATTTCAGTCCTTGGCGGTCAATATGCGCGGCTTTCCGCAGAACACGCGTAACGGCAACAGCTTTGCGGTCATCAACAGCGAACTGCGCCTGCCTGTATTCCGCTACCTCTTCAACCGCCCCATCAAGTCAGACTTCCTTTACAACTTCCAGATAGTTGGTTTTGGTGACATCGGTACCGCTTGGACCAGTGCATCGCCATTCTCTGAAGAGAACTCGCTGAACCGCGAGGTGATACAGCAGGGGTCGGTCACCATCACGCTCAATAACAGGCGCGAACCGGTGGTGGGAGGATTCGGCCTTGGCATCCGTACCAAACTTTTCGGCTATTTCCTGCGCCTCGACCATGCCTGGGGAGTGGAGAATTATGCTGTGAACGATGGCATGTGGTACTTTTCTTTGAGCCTCGATTTCTAAGCTGCTGGCCTCGCGGTCACAGCTGTTGCAACTGAATCAAAACATCATCTATTCCTTGCCCATGGAAACATCTTCTATCCTCATTCTACTTTGCATCGGTGTGTTTGCAGGCATGCTGAGCGGCTTTGTAGGCGTTGGTGGTGGCATTGTCATTGTGCCGGCCCTCGTGTTCTTCTTGGGGTTCACCCAGCATCAGGCGCAAGGCACCAGTCTGGCCATGATGATACCGCCCATCGGACTCATGGCGGTTTACAACTACTACAAGGCCGGGCATGTGAACACCGGAGCCGCGGCCATCCTGTGCATCACCTTCTTTGTAGGCGCTTTTTTCGGTAGCAAGCTTTCCATTGCGATGGACCCTGCCAAGGTGAAGAGGATATTTGCCATTGTGATGATGGCAGCCTCCTTGAAGCTGTTGTTGGGCAAATAGCTATCCGTTGCTCACCGCAAACTCCACCACCACCTCAGGAAAATGCTGGTGCTCCAAACGGAGCACTTTGGCGGCAATATCCTCGGCCGTGTCTGACGGAAGAAGTGGGCAGCTTGCCTGAAACAGCACCCGACCCTTGTCATATTCGGCATTGACAAGATGGATCGTGATACCCGATTCGCTATCGCCTGAGGCTTTCACAGCGCGATGCACATGCATGCCATACATGCCTTTGCCACCATGCTTGGGCAATAGTGCAGGATGGATGTTGATGATGCGGTCGCTGTAGGCCTGCACCAGATCATCCGGAACCAACAACAGGAAACCTGCCAACACTATCACATCAATACGATGCTGCTGAAGGAGTTGAAGCACGCGCCCATTGAGATAGAGGTCGTCACGGGTGAAAGCTATTGCCTCAACCCCAAGGGCCTTGGCTTTTTGAAGCACGGGGGCATCCGCCTTATTGCTCAGTACAAGAGCAACCTGCACATCGTTTCTGCCCACAACATGGCGCATGATGCCTTCGGCATTTGAACCTGTGCCAGAGGCGAGAATAGCGATACGCTTCATCCCGCGAAGGTAGGTTTCGCTAGCTTATTGCATCACTACTTTGGCTGTTCTGCGCAGGCCATCGGTATTGGTCACCTCTATGAAATAGATGCCCGAAGGAAGGGTGCCACGTTCAATGGTGATGGGGCCAGTGCCATTCACAGCACGCTCATCCACCACCTTGCCATCAATGCCCAACATCCGATAGGTTGAAGCCATCCCGAACCGTGCCGGAAGGATCACCGTCATGCGGTCATGCATCGGATTAGGCATCAGTCGAATATCCTCAACAGTAGATAGTGACTCGTAAACCCCATTAGGATTGAGGATGTAAATCTCGTTGGACACGGTATCAACATAGAAGTCGAGTTGTCCTATAGCGGTATCGTTGGGGTTGACATCAACGAAATAGGTGTCAGCCATTGGAATACCCGGCACAGAGATGTAGATTCTATATCGTTCCAGAATGCCTTGCAGTACAGGCATATTTTCAAACACATAATCGCCATTCTCATCCGTCTGCCCGTATGTGAATGCATTGCCGGGAGGAACTTTCTCGACAACAACATCGATCAATGGAATCGGGTCGGTTGCGGCTTGTTTTCCGGTTGCCCAGAACACTGTGCCACTGATGGTGCAAATACCGTCCATCACCCCTTCTGCGGTCACCATCTCGATGTTCTTCACATGGATGCCTCCGCAGTCGCTGAATAGGGAGTAGCTCAGACCTGTGCTGTCCCACTGATGGCTCATGGACTCCACCGCATAGTAGCTTGGCACACAGTCTTGACAGGGTGCAACAGCCTTCAGAATAAATGGGACACCGTATATCGGGAGTTCGGCAAACAGATATGTTCCATTGACGATCTGCGCTGAGTCGGCCTTTTCCCAGCCCACTCCGCTTATCTGTTGCTTCAGGGTGTAGACCCAGCCAGAACTCACATTCGTTCCGCCAACTGTTACTGTTCCAGAATAAGTGGAGTAATTGGGATTAACGGTGATGTCCAAGGTCTGTGCTGAGCTGCTTCCACAGCCATTGTCGGCCGTGACCGAGATCACACCTCCAGTTGAACCGATGGTCGGAGTAATGCTATTGGAGGAACTACTTCCCACCCATCCTGCTGGCAGGGTCCATGAATAGGCGGTTGCACCGGCCACATCTGCCACGCTGAATGACTCAACATCTTCTGCGCAAAGGACTGTATTGCCTAAGATCTCTGAGGGTGCGGCAGGCGCACTGACAACTGCCATGACCAACGAAGTAGAGGTGACCGAAGCAGGACTTGCACAAGCATCGGTATTTGTGAGCACGCATTTCACTGTTGCTCCATCAGCTAGAGTGTTGGTGGTGTAGGTGTCTGTTGAGATCCCCATGTCAACACCATCTACTTGCCAAGCATAGGTCGGTGCTGAACCTTCGTTTGCCACAACGGCAGAGAAAGTGACCTCCGCGTTTGCGCAGATGGTAGTTCCGAGATCGGAGAGTATGAAAACAGTAGGTGTGATCACTGGCAGCACGTCCATTGTTACGGGGTCACTGACGTCAGTTAGTGATGTGACGCATACATCACTGCTGGTCACGGTGCAGATTATGATGTCATCATCAGCAAGAACTGAGCTGCTGTAACTGTCTGCGTTGGCGCCAACAGGCGACCCGTTCCGCGTCCATGCATATGAAGGGCCTGTGCCGGCATCGGTCGCAACAGCGGTAAAAGTCACATCTGTACCTGCACATATCTGGCCACTTGGATTGGCGCTTATGCTCACAGAGGGAGTATGGTTCGGGCTTACGGTCATCACAATTGTATTGCTCGATACCGTGGATGGGCTGGCACATGCGTCATTGTTTGTGAGCGTGCATATGACCTCGTCACCGCTAATCAAAGTGCTGGTGCTGAATGAAGCTGTAGTTTCTCCCGCATCAATTCCATTCACTGTCCATGAATATGTTGGGGATGCGCCAGGGTTTACAGGCGTAGCAGTAAAGATCACTGATGCGCCTTCGCAGATGGCGGTTCCTTGGTCGGAAAGGATGCTTACGGAAGGAATCACGACATCAACAACACTCACAGTGATAGGAGAACTGACAGCCGTTGAAGATGTTACACATGCTTCAGCGCTTTCTATCGAGCAGGAAACAACATCACCATCTGCAAGCGTTGATGAAGAGAAGGTAGGTGAATTGGAGCCGACCGAGGCGTTATTCACTTCCCAGAAGTAGGCTACACCAGGTCCAGCATCTGTAGCAGTTGCAGTGAATTGCACTAAGGTGCCAACGCACACCTGACCGCTTGGGCTGTCAGATATGCTTACCGCAGGTGTAAGGTTGGAAACTACAGTCATGGTAATCGTGTTGCTGGAAGCAAACGAAGGTGATGCGCATACTTCATTGCTTGTCAGTTTGCACTCTACCATATCGCCATCCATAAGTGTAGAACTTATGAATGTGCTCAAGTTGCTGCCCACCACCGAGCCATTGACCAGCCACTCATAGATGGGCGTTGACCCTCCGTTGGTAGGTGATGCGGTGAATGTGACAGTGCTGCCATCACATATCGTAGAACCTTGATCTGAAACGATACTTACCGAAGGAACTACCGTGTTTGTAACACTGACGAAAATGGGGTTGCTTATGCCTGTTGACGAGGTTACACACGATTCACTGCTTTCCACAATGCAGACCACGACATCGCCATCTGCCAATGTTGATGACGAATAGCTGGCTGAATTGGTTCCAACTGACAGGTCATTCACTTCCCAGAAATATGTTACGCCTGGCCCGGCATCAGTAGCTGTGGCAGTGAATTGAACCAAAGTGCCCGAGCAGATCGGCCCACTTGGATTGTCAACAATACTCACAGCGGGTGTAAGGTTGGGCACCACCACCATAGACACACTGTTGCTGACCACTGGAGAATTGTTTGCACAAGCATCGTTGTTCGTCAATGTGCATGTGATCACATCGCCATCGACAAGCATATCGGATGAGAAAACACTGCTGTTTGAGCCTTCAGTCATTCCATTCACCTTCCAGATGTATGTAGGAGCAGCGCCTTGATTCACGGGCGATGCAGTGAAATTGACAGTGGAACCTTCACAGATGGTTGTGAGGTCGGCCACAATTGAAATTGACGGAACAACGGGCGATAGGATATCGACCGTAATGCTATTGCTATTTGCAGTGATTGGATCGGCACAGACGGCAGAACTCGTTACGATACATTGCACCACATCAGTATCTGCCAACGAGGAATTGACATATGAGCCTGTGTTTGAACCCACGTTGGTCCCGTTGAGTGTCCACTGATAGGAAGGAGTGGAACCGGCATTTACAGGAGCAGCCGTAAAAAACACACTTGTGCCGGCACATACCTGCCCGTTTGGAAATGCAGAGATGCTAGCCGAAGGAATTTCATTCGGAGTCACCGTCATGGTTATGGTGTCGCTGTTCACTATCTGTGGAAATGCGCATGCATCTGTGCTTGTCACTTCACACCAGACCAGATCACCGGTCTGAAGAATATTGTCGGTGTATGAACTGCTGTTTCCACCTATGGCAGTGCCATTGCGATACCATATGTACGATGCTGTGCCGCTATTGATGGAAGTCACATTGAAAGTGACATCCGTACCCTCACAGACCACCCCACTTGGCGATGCACCAATAGAAGCCGAATGAGGAGCAGAG
>JBFYQB010000201.1:0-4294 GCA_041302955.1 Flavobacteriales bacterium | reverse complement strand
ATGAATATCATGGATGGAAAACAAGAGGCCATTGCCCGCTTGTGCGCTTTGCACAATGTGCGGTCGCTCGCCATGTTCGGTTCGGCTGCACGCAACGAATTGAAGGCCGATAGCGACATAGACCTTATGGTGGATATTGCCAGTGCCGATCCCTTTGAATACACCGACCATTATTTCAACCTGCTTGAGCAATTGCAACACCTTTTCAAAAGGCCGATAGACCTCCTTGAGTCCCGGGCCGTGCGGAATCCCTATTTGCAGCAGGAAATAGATCGTACCAAGGTCATCATATATGGACAGTAAGGTGCTTGGCCTTTTGGCCGATATACAGGCTGCGATCACCGAGATCGAACTCGACCTTCCTCCTGTGAAAGACTTTAATCTCTACCGTCAGAATCGCACAGCAAAGCGTGCTATTGAGCGTAATCTCGAGATCATCGGTGAAGCGATGAACCGCCTTTTGAAGGTTGACGCTACGGTTTCCATAAGTTCTGCCCGACAGATTGTCAACTTGCGTAACAAGATCATCCATGGTTATGACACGGTTTCGGATGAGATCATCTGGACCATCGCTACCCGCGAGGTGCCCAAGCTGAAACTCGAAATAGAGCAATTGCTCAAGCCGTAGTCTTCACATTGACCCGATAGGGTCATTGAAGAGTTCCCAATCCCCGAACCCACATCCATCTCCAACCGTATCCGCGAAGTGCTCCTCAGCGGCACATGGATCGCCAACACAAACTACCAGCATCAACGCTCAACCGTATGCTGGCAACAGGTAACTCAACAAGTGGGCGACCTCAACACCATTGCAGCATCCACTCCAATGCCCCTCCCGTCCCTAATCCCATCTCCCTTTTTCTCCAAGCTTCCGTGGCTGATTGCATGTTCAACCATTGAAGCTGAATAATATCTTCACAGCCTATTTATACGGATGAACATGAAGCGAATTCTACTCGGCCTCATCTTGCTGACATACGCTATTACAGCATCGGCCCAGACCATGTATCGCCCTTCTGCGGCCGAGATCACCACACTTCCCGCTTGGGTGCAGGCCATGTACAGCGAGGATCCAAGCCTGTGGCAGGTGGACAGTCTCTTTCAGGGCTACTACCGCACCCATCCGTTCGTCAAGACCTACCACACCCAATACTTCAAACGCTGGAGACGCAAGGTGCTGCCCTACGCCAAGGCCGATGGCCGCATCGCTATGCCCACACCCGATGAGCAGCGCGCCATCGATGCCGCCTACCAGGCCAAGCAAGTTGAGCAGCGCGGTGGCGGTTGGACACTCGTGGGCCCCGTTCAGGTGCTCAACAACACAGGCGATCCTGGCAAGCGGCAGTCCAACATCTACAGCCTGGATCAATGCGCTGCCTCGCCCGACATCATGTATTGCGGCAGCGAGACAGGTGAGGTGTATCGCAGCAACGATGGTGGCGCCTCATGGTCCAATGTGTCCTATCAGATGAATTTCGGAGGCGGTGTCATGGCCGTTGAGGTACACCCTTCCAACAGCAGCACCGTGTTCGCAGGCGCCAGCAGTCTTTATCGCAGCACCGATGGCGGACAGAACTGGTCCTCGGTGCTCAGCAACGTCAGCGTCAATGAGGTGCTCATCAACCCCGGAAACACGCAGATCGTGCTGGTCGCCTCCGACAATGGCCTGTACCGCAGCACCGATGGTGGGGCCAATTTCACCCAGCTTTTCCCGCAGAGGAGCTATGATGTGAAGTGCAAACCCGGAACTCCTGGCACCATGTATCTGCTCAAGAACAACCCCACGGCCATCAAGTGCGAATTTCTTCGCAGCACCGATTTCGGGGCCACTTGGACGGTGCAGAGCACCGGATGGTACAACAGCACCGACCCTGCCCGCAACGATGGTGGTGGCCGCTTGGCCGTCACCCCTGCCGACCCGCAGCGCGTCTACGCCTATCTCATCGGAGAGGCCAAGGCCAATGACTACGGTTTCATCGGCATTTATCGCAGCAACGATGGGGGCTCCACATGGAGCCTTCCCAACGTCCCAGCTGGTGGCCCCTATACCGATGACCACGCCAATCTGGCCATCGGCTGGGTCGGCTGGGACTATCACCAAGGGTATTACAACTGCGCCATCATGGCCTCCAACATCGATGCCGACAATATCCTCGTGGGAGGGCTCAACCTCTACCGCAGCACGGATGGCGGGGCCACCTTCGCATCGGTAGCGGGCTATGTGGGCGGGCCGCTCGACATGCACGTGGACAATCAGGACTTCCGCGCCTTTGGTGGTGAGTACTGGATCAGCACCGATGGCGGACACTACCGCAGCACCGATTTCTTCACCACCCAGCCAGAGTTCCGCATGTACGGGGTCAGCTCTGCCGACTACTGGGGTTTCGGCAGTGGCTGGAATGATGATGTGCTGGTGGGCGGCATGTACCACAACGGCAACAACGTCTATCACGAGAACTACGGCCTCGGCAATCACCTCGAACTTGGCGGTGGCGAGGCCCCTACGGGCTATGTCAATCCGGGCGATGCCCGCACCACCTATTTCTCAGACATTGGTGGCAAACGCATTCCCACCACCATCACGGGTGCCATCACCAATGCGCCTTTCGGCATGAGTCCCAACGAGAGCTACTGGGGTGCTGAGTCAAGCGAGATGGAGTTCCATCCCAACTGCTACAACATAGCCTTCATTGGCAACGAGAACAAGATGTGGAAGACCTCCGATGGCGGTGCCACATTCAATCTGGTCTACACCTTCGGCTCCAACACGGCCGACCAGATCAAGTACATTGAAGTTTCGTCCAGCGATCCGCAGGTCATCTACTGCAACCAGCAGCCATCATCCGGCAACGTGGGCACCCTTTGGAAATCAACGAACGGTGGCCAGACCTGGACCGCCCTCACCATCCCATCGGGCAACAGCCGTAGGATGCTCCTCACCCTCGACCCCGTGGATCATCAGAACATCTGGATAGCCTACCCGGGCGGCAGCAATGGCAACAAGATTTTCCACTCCACCAATGGAGGGCAGAGCTGGACCAACATCACCACATCCGTGCTCAATGGCGAGGAGGCCCACAGCATACTCCACATCACCGGCACCAACGGTGGCGTCTACTATTGCACCGACCGCAGTGTGTATTACCGCAATACGGCCATGGGCAACTGGCAGGTCACCAATGCCGGACTTCCCACCTATTTCAACACCAACATTGCCCGGCCCTTCTACCGCGATGGCAAGATCCGCATCGCATCCTACGGCAAGGGCATCTGGGAGAATCAGCTCTACGAACAGCCCAACGGCCCCGTTGCCCGCATTACTGTGGACAAGCTTCGCCTCGACCGCTCCTGCGACAACGAGGCCTTCTATTTCGACTGCTATTCCTTCATCAACCATCAGAACGCCACTTGGGAATGGACCTTTCCCGGTGGTTCGCCCTCCAGCTCCTCGCAGCGCAACCCTGCCGTGACCTACACCGCTCCGGGCACCTACACCGTCACCCTCACCGTTACCGATGCCAATGGCATGCAGGACACCGATCAGATCACCGTCCAAGTGGCCGAAGTGCCGATCCCCACAGAGGTGAGTGAGGATTTCCAGAGCACTTTCATGCCCTTCGGCTGGTGGACTGTCAATGCCGACAATGGCGGTAGCTGGGAACAGAGCGATGACTGTGGCGGCTTTGGCAACTCCACCCAGAGCGCAGTGTTCCGCAATTTCGACATCGACTCGCAGGGCACATGGGACGAACTTCGGTTCCAGCTCGATAACGGGGGCAATCCATTTCCGATCCTCACCTTCGATGTCGCCTATTCCTACTATGGTGGGCAGTACAACGACTCGTTGGAAGTGCTTGTGAGCACCGACTGCGGTGCCAACCTCACCTCCGTCTACCTCAAAGGGGGCAATGTGTTGTCCACTGCGCCCAACAGTCAGGAGTACTTCACGCCCACATCCGGCCAATGGCGCAACGAGGCCATAGACCTCAGTGCCTACAGCGGGCAGTCCTCAGTCCTCGTGGCCTTCCGCAACCGCGGCCGTTGGGGCAACAACATCTATGTCGACAACATCAACCTCAGCTCGCCTGTCGCCACGCCTGCCATCGCCCAAGCTCCTCAACTTACGCTATGGCCCAACCCGGTTGCCATGGGCAGCACCATCAACCTCTCCGTTCCTGTCCAAGGCCGCGCCCTGCTCACCGATGTGGGTGGCAAACGCATCCTCGACCGATCCATTAACGGCTCCGTCATCCAACTGCCCACCGCAGTTGCTGCCGGCACCTACGTGCTCACC
>JBFYQB010000200.1:0-7125 GCA_041302955.1 Flavobacteriales bacterium | reverse complement strand
GGTATATACCGTTCGGGCCGATGATCCACACCTGCCGTGGCACAAGCGCGTTTCGTCCAAGTTGTTCTATGCATTGATGAGACACCTATCGTCTGTGGACATCCATCCAGGCGCTGCCGATTTCCGCCTGCTCGACAAGGCGGTGGTCGAGGTGTTGCGTTCCTGCGGAGAGAATCATCTGTTCATCCGTGGGCTGGTCAGTTGGGCCGGGTTCAATCAGACGGCCATAACGTATGCGCCCAATGCGCGATTTGCGGGCACCACCCAATATTCGCTACGCAAAATGGTGGCCTTCGCCCTTAGCGGCATCACGGCCTTCAGTATCCGACCATTGCAACTTTCCATTTTCCTCGGGCTGTTCATAGCTGCACTGGCAGGCGTCTATGGCCTGTATGTCATCTACATCTTCTCGTTCACCGACAAGGCCATACCTGGTTGGGCCAGCATCACGGCCAGTGTGCTGTTCATTGGCGGCATTCAGCTCATTATGCTGGGCATCATCGGTGAATACATCGGCAAGACCTTCATCGAGAACAAGAAGCGGCCGTCCTACATCCTCCGAAAGCCCGAAGCTCAGGGCGAGGCGTAGAGACTTAGCCGCATATCGTCCAAGTAGAGCGGCTCTTTGTTTCCGCCCCAAACGAAAACTTTGATGCGGTCGGACGGCAGCATCTGAAAAGGTGGGCATACGACCATCATGAAATCGGACCAGACGCCCGGGGCAATGCACAGGTCGCGCACGTTTGAAGTGCGCTCCCAATAGGGTTTGCCATTGCGCTCAATGATGAAATAGACCGCGGCTCCAACGTGGGCAGAGGGGATGAGCACCTTCATTTCCACCACCGCCTTGCGCATGGCGGTAGCGCCTTTCTCTTCCAACGCAAAACTTATGGCCGGCCCGCCCTGCTGCCTATCGTCCACGCGCCAGCTGCGCAGGCCACTGTGGTGATGGGTGGTGTCTGTCAGCGCCATGTCGTGGGGCCAATCGGAGTAGGGTTGCTCCAGATCGTTGCTACCGGAGAACAATGCCTCATACTTGCCCACGCGTCTGAAAGCACTGAGGTAGGCACGTCCATCCAGCAGTTTTTCCTCGCTTGGGAAGTGCTGCAGCACCAGCTCGCGCACCTTGACATCTGCGGGAATGCCATATCCGCCCATCAACAATTGCGTCTCGCCTTTTGCCACTGCATCGGACACCTGCATGCGTATGGCATGCAATTGCTGGGCATCGGGTTCGCGCATGTAGGTGGTGTGCGCGGTCCGTGCACTGGTGTTGGCGATGCTGTCGAACACATGGGGCATATCGATGCTAAGCAATGCGCGCGGGGCACCAACATGGCTACTGATGGTCGTGGCCAACTGCGCGTAGCCTTTGTGCCGCAATTGCATATCAGTTTCTTTTGACCGCCACGACACGAACAGCACTCCACCAACGACACTGAAGACCACCAGTGTTGCAGTGACTGAACCCATCCTTTTCAAATGCAGCTCATCGCGCAGCAGATGGAAGAGCACCGCCATGCAGATGATGGCAAATATTCCATACGAGATGGCAAAACCGAGCATCACCGCGCGATTGCTGAAATGATATTCAATGCGATGCGCTCCTTGCGGCAGTTGGAGCGTTGGGAATATGCCAAGCGATGCGTGCGAGGTCGGTTTTCCGTCCACAAATGCCTGCCATCCCGGAAAATCGGTCTGTTGCATCGTCACTGCACACGCAGTGCTGCTGGCCACATGAAATGCCACATGCCCCGGTTCGAACCGCTGCATGATGATGGTGTCAGTCGGGCTTCGCACCACGGTGTCTGAAAAATAGATCACCGGCTGCGTCAAGGCATGGTCGTACGCCTCGGGAGAATCTTCTCTGAACTTCTCAAATGAATCCAATCGGAAACTGTTGAATCCATCGTAAGATGCGGTTCGGGTGAATATGTTGGTGTTATGCCACAGCGGGCTCATGGCCTGCTTGCCATCAGGAGATGCACTCATCGCCATGCGCAGATCGGGCACTGGAAAACCTTGTGGATTGGCGTCCAATTGCGATTGGAGTCGGGCGGGCGAGAAACCCGAGCCTACCGTGATGGGAAAGTTGAGTTTCACCGAAATGACCATTTCCACGAGCAGAAAACTGACCAGCACAGCGGTGAAAATCTTGGTGTTTCTACGCATGGACCAGACTCCTGCCATGAACAATAGGAGCAACCCGGATTGGATCACAGCATGAATGAGCACATGATATGCTCGAGGGGAAGTTCCAATGCTCTCCCGATAATGCTGCAGAAAGATGAGCGGTTGGAATTTATCCACATCATTCGTCACATAATGATACATGCCGATAGCGAGTATGCTGGCCAGCATGGCGCAACCCGCAATGAGCAGCCGTTTATAATTGCGCATGGGGTCGGTCAGGACCACACCCAACTCTCCGCTGCCTACCAGTAGGAATGCCAGAATAGCGAAGTAGTTGAAGAAGGCCGACATGCGGAACATGTCCATAAGGGGCACATGGGCAAACATCCACGCTCTGACAGGGGTGTAACGTCCAAATGCGGCCAGCAGGCAGATGACCCCGAAGATGAGCACCACGTGATTCAAGCGATTTCTCTTGCGGAACAAGGCAGAGGTCAGTGCCATCAGCATCAGCAGACCAAAGTGTCCATTGCTCATGGAGAGGTCGGTGTCGTAGAATGCAGTGTCTGTGCTCACGGCAAATGGCATGAGCCATGAAATGGTGCTCTGAGGCGAAAACGGCATGAAATGCGCATCATCCAATGTGATGCCTCCAAAGCGCAGTATATGTGGCGATACCTGCCAGAATGTGACGCCCAGCACCGTTAGCGAACCAACCACGATAAGCGTAAGGACCACATGCATGGAAAGGGTCCTGCCAAGCGAAGCCCAGTGTCTGTTCTTCAGGTCAGAAAAATGCTCCGTGATGAAAATGGCCATCAACAGATACAGCAGCATCATGCTCAATGCCTGATAGCCACCGGTAAGTTGAAGGAAGAGGAATAGCGCCAGTTTCCACAGGTCAGACCATTGCTTAAGGCGTTGCAGTCGGATGAAATAGTGGAGGGTCCATGGTATCCAAGTGGCAGCTATGATGCCGAACATCTCCTGACCATGTCCAACGAAGAAACCGCTCAACATGTAAGCCATTCCTGCCATCATTCGTGCCGGGTGTGACGGTGTGAAATGGCCTGCAAGCAGGTACACGCCCGTTCCTGCCATGCTCAGATAGCCGATGAACAGTGCGCTTAGCAGATGTATTCCATAGCCGGAGAAGAGTCCTACCACTAAGGCCTCCGGATAGAAGACCGACCGCAGATCGCCATAGATGGGATAGCCGAAATGCTGATAGGGATTCCAAAGTGGAAAAATGCCATGCTGGATACTCTCGCCAACAAAATAGCGCCATGGAAGATAGCAGTCCAAGGCATCCCACTTCAGGCTTTCTTGCATCAGTGCGATACCCGAAAAGGCGACAATGTTCAGAAGCAGTAAGGCCAGAAATACAGCTGCCAACCGTTTGGCCGTCACGTCTGATGGAAAGTCACTCATGCAGGTGGTGAAAGTAGCGAATGCCTCCACCGCACCGCATCCTATTTCGGCCTGTTCAGTGGGTTGTCGATACGACAATTGCCCACAGTGCTATCCTTAGCTTTGTGCCATGGCTTTGGCGAACACTCTCAAGCGGCAACGTATTTTCAGAGCGCTTCTGAAGATTTCTCTCGGACTGACATATCTGGTCATTCTTGCCGGAGGCGTGGTGCGCACCACTGGTTCGGGCATGGGCTGCCCAGACTGGCCAATGTGTTTCGGGCAGTGGATACCACCAACGGATGGCAGCGCTCTTCCGGCCGATTATAAGGATCATTACATTGAATTGCGCAGACAGAAGAATGCCAAACTTGCCGATATGCTCGTGCCGCTGGGCATGACCGACCTTGCCGACCGCATACGCGAAGACGCCAGTATATACGAAGAGACCGATTTTGTTTGGCAACGCACTTGGGTGGAATATGCGAACAGGTTGGCTGGTGCGCTGTTGGGTCTGGCGCTCCTACTCACATTTGCCACATCGTTCATCTATTGGCAGAAAAGCCGGAAGGTGGTGTTCATATTGCTGGGTGTCATTCTCATCACGGGGTTTCAGGGATGGTTGGGGTCAATTGTGGTAAGTACCAATCTGCTGCCGGGTACCATCACAGTGCATATGCTGTTCGCATTTCTCATTATTGCGGGGCTGATGCAGGTGTATGTGAAGACCTCGCCCGGAAGGCGTGCCATGTCAAGTTTTGCTATGGCCAACACCATGCGTTACGCCATGATAACCCTCATCCTGCTCACATTGACCCAGGTATTGCTTGGCACTCAAGTGCGCCAGCAGGTGGATATCATCGCCAAAGGTTTCGACCTCGCGCAGCGCGACCTGTGGATAGATCGCTTGGGAACAGTTTTCTACATACACAGGTCATTCTCCATCCTTCTGCTTGCCGGACACGCTTGGCTGTTCTATCAGGTGTTGCGTCATCTGCGGCATTACCATGTTGTATACCGAGCCGCATCTTGGCTCATGGTGTTTATCATCATCGAGGTGCTTTCAGGCGTGATACTCGCATATCTGCACATGCCTCGCTTTGCACAGCCACTGCATCTGCTGGTTTCCTGCATGCTGTTCGGGGCTCAGGCCTATCTGCTTTTTGTGTTCTTCAGTAGAAGACGCATCAGCACGGGCGATCTGGTTGCTGGCGATATGTGACCGTTACAGTTGGCCTTGGATGACCCACGGCTTGCCGATATGCTGCAAGCATCACTTCCAGCTGAATGACGAGATCATGCGCTGCATGTCTGCCTCAATAAAATCAATGACCGGTGCTAGAGAATCGTTGTTGGGCACTACGTTGAAATAGAGCGCACCACGCAAAAAGTGGGTAGTGCTATCGGTTAGGTAAAGCTGTATGGGTGATGCCGCTCCACTGCCTTCTATCCTCCAATACATGCCATATACGTTTGCCTCGGGCCTTATAATAAGTTGTTCGTCTATGGCCGATGCTTTGCTCAGATGCTTGTTGGTCATCGTGCGCGAGTTGTCCAGATATTCTTCCAGATTCCCGTTCACCTTCAGATAGCTGAAGTGCACTTTTGCCTTGTATTGTGGCATTTCCACATTGAACCAACAGGGTTGGGCATTGGGCCTTGTGTCCGGCACATACTTGGCATAGCCTGGTAGCTCGAACGAGAATGGACAGTCGCTCTCTGCAAGTGAATACACTTTTTCGGGCAGGTCAATTCTAATGTAGCCCCGCGGTTTTGGAGTATGGTCATCCCCGCAACTTGCTATGGCCATCGACCCAAGTAGCAGAATTCCCAGCGCAAGTGTACTATTTCCACCTTCACTGGAATTTACATCCGTTGCTTGGTCAATCGCCACTTTCACACGCTTTATCCTGCGTTTGTCCACGCTTTCGATAGTGAATTCATAGTCCTGAAAACGGATCTGTTGATTCTTATGTGGCATGCGCCCTGAAACCTCTAAGATGAAGCCTGCCAAGGTGTCGGCCTCTCCTTTGTTGTCTTCAAAGGTCTCACCATCTATTTGAAGCACACGGTAGAACTGCTTCAGATTGGTCTTGCCTTCAAACACATAATGCTGGTCGTCCAGCTTGGAATAGATCACTTCATCATCATCGAATTCGTCCGAGATCTCTCCAACTATCTCCTCCATGATGTCCTCCAGGGTCACCACACCTTCGCAACCCCCAAATTCATCCACCACAATGGCCATGTGCACCTTGCGTTGACGAAACTCCTCCAGCAGATCATCGATCATTTTGCTTTCAGGTACAAAGAATGCAGGTCTTACCAATGTACGCCAATCAAAGGCATCGCCTTCGTACATGTGTGGAAGCAGGTCTTTCACATGCAAGATGCCGACAATATTGTCAAGGCTTTCCTTGTAGACAGGAATCCGCGAATAGCCCGATTCCAATATCTCGCCCATCATCGTGGTGAATGGAAGTCCGAATTCTATGGCCTCCACATCAGGTCGAGGACGCATGATCTGCTTCACATCCGTATTTCCGAACTGCACAATGCCTTCAAGTATCTTCCGATCCTCTTGTTCCCGTTTGGTAACTGGACGCGTAAGATCAAGTGCATGCGAAAGCTCATCTACCGATAGGTGGTCCTGCATGGTACTGGCTCCTTTATCGATGATGTTCGTCAGTTTGATGAGGGGCACGCTAATAAAACTGAAGGCCAACGACAGGTAATAAATGGGATATGCGGCAAATGCGGCAAATGACACCGCATATTGGCCAGCATAGATCTTCGGCATGATCTCGCCAATGAGCAATACTGCGGCTGTGATGCCAAAGATCTCAATGATACGCATCACGGGTATGAGCCCGAAAAGCTCGAGACTGAGAATGTGCTGTGGCACATGCTCTGAGATCAGGAAAGTGCTTAGGATGATGATGCCGACATTCACAAAATTGTTGGCGATCAGTATGGTTGCCAATAACTTTTTAGGACGTTGAATGAGCGCGGCAGCACGTGTGCGTGGTGCACTACCGCTGTTCTCAAGGTCTTCAATATCTGTGCGCGATAGCGAGAAGAAAGCAACCTCTGCCCCGGATATCAGACCGGAACAGCAAAGCAGCACTATAAGGACCGCAGGTCCATAAAGCAGTTCGTAAGGAATATTCAAGAGCAACAGTTGCTCCATTATCAATGCCGGGGTTTCCGGAGGGGGATCTTCCAATGCAGGAGAGATTCGTTAAACAAAAATTTGATGATCAGAATGGAAGATCATCATCAATATCGCCAATTGGCGGCTGTTGAGGCTCGCTCGCACGGCTGGGTTGTGATTCTGAGGGTGTTGAGCTTCCAGATTGACCTGGAACGCCACCCAATAGGGTCATTTGATCAGCAACGATATCAGTCGTGTAGCGATCAGCACCTGTCTGGTCGGTCCACTTGCGGGTCTTGATTCGTCCTTCGATATATACCTGACGTCCTTTTTTAAGGTACTTTTCTGTGATGTCGGCCAATCCTCTCCATAACACCACGTTGTGCCACTCCGTCACCTCTTTTTGATTGCCTTCACGGTCTTTGTAA
>JBFYQB010000199.1:0-5087 GCA_041302955.1 Flavobacteriales bacterium | reverse complement strand
AGCATCATCCGGAGGCGCCTGTCGGCCTCGGGCGAACCATCGAGCAACATGCCGAATCCACCATTGATCACCTCGCCCCAGCCCACACCGCCCCCGTTGTGCAGGCTCACCCAGGTGGCCCCACGGAAGGCATCGCCCACGAAATTCTGCACGGCCATGTCGGCTGTGAACTGCGAACCATCGTAGATGTTGCTCGTTTCGCGGTAGGGCGAGTCGGTGCCCGACACATCGTGATGGTCGCGGCCCAGCACCACAGGGCCGATCCTGCCATCGTGAATGGCCTGATTGAATGCTGCTGCGATGCGCATCCTGCCTTCGGCATCGGCATAGAGGATGCGGGCCTGCGAACCCACCACAAGGCGGTTCTTCTGCGCCTCGCGCACCCACAGCAGGTTGTCCTGCAACTGTGGCCGGATGTCGGACGGGGCGCTGAGCAGCATCTCTTCGATGACCTGCGCTGCGATGGTGTCGGTGAGGGCGAGGTCTTGCTCTTTCCCGCTCGTACACACCCAACGGAACGGGCCGAAACCGTAGTCGAAGCACATGGGGCCCATGATGTCCTGCACATAGGAGGGATAGCGGAAGACGCCCTCTCCCTTCATCACATCGGCCCCCGCGCGACCGGCCTCCAGAAGGAAAGCATTGCCATAGTCGAAGAAGTACATGCCCTTTTCGGCCAGAGCATTGATGGCCGCCACCTGTCGTTTCAAGGAGTCCTGCACTTTCTGCCGAAACAGTTCGGGACCTTCGGCCATCAGGCGGTTGCTCTCTTCGAAGGAAAGACCAACGGGATAGTAGCCGCCCGCCCACGGGTTATGCAGGCTGGTCTGGTCGCTGCCGAGGTCAACGGGGATGTTGCGCTGGGCGAGGCGTTCCCAGAGGTCAACGATGTTGCCGAGGAAGGCGATGCTGTGGGCCGTGCCCTTGGCCTGCCACTGCTGGGCGGCATCAATAGCCGCGTCCACATCTTCTATGACCTCATCCACCCAGCCCTGCGCTTGGCGCTTGTGGGCCGCAGCCGGATTCACCTCCGCGCAGATGGTGACCACGCCTGCGATGTTGCCCGCCTTGGGCTGTGCTCCGCTCATGCCGCCAAGACCGCTGGTCACAAATAGCGGCAGACCATTTTCGGATTTCGATTTACCGATCTTCCTCACCACATTCAGCACCGTGATGGCCGTGCCGTGCACAATGCCCTGCGGGCCGATGTACATGTAGGATCCCGCGGTCATCTGGCCGTATTGCGTCACTCCGAGGGCGTTGAAACGCTCCCAGTCGTCCGGCTTCGAGTAGTTGGGGATCATCATCCCGTTGGTCACCACCACACGGGGCGCATCGGGATGGCTGGGGAATAGGCCCATCGGGTGACCGCTGTACATGACGAGCGTCTGGTGCTCGGTCATCTCGCTGAGGTAGCGCATGGTGATGAGATACTGCGCCCAGTTCTGGAACACGGCCCCGTTGCCCCCATAGGTGATGAGCTCATGCGGATGCTGCGCCACAGCAGGGTCCAGATTGTTCTGCACCATGAGCATGATTGCCGCGGCCTGCTGGCACTGGGCGGGATAGTCGCTAATGGGCCGGGCGTGCATGGCATACGCAGGACGGAAACGGTGCATATAGATGCGGCCGTGCTCCTTCAGTTCGAGCGCAAACTCCGAGGCCAGCTCTGCGTGCCACAGTTTGGGGAAATAGCGGAGGGCGTTGCGCAGTGCGAGCTTTTTTTCTTCAGAAGAAAGAATGTCTTTTCGCTTGGGAGCGTGCGAAACGGTGGGGTCCAAGGGTCGAGGAGCTGGCAACTGGACGGGGATACCCTGACGAATGGCAGATCGGAGATCGTTCATGCCTCAAAGTTCAATCATTATTGCGAAGCGATGCATGGGCCATGCCCTACTTCTTGGGCAGGATGCGTCCCTTGGCCTTGTCAAACCCATAAGGGCAGTGCTTGCAGCCGTTCTTGCAGCAGTAGCCACGCTTGAGCAGATACTTGGCCGTGAAGATGATGTACCCCTCTGGAGAGTAGTAGAAATCGTCTGGTTCGAGCTGCGGACGTTCGTAATAGGAATCCATGGGGCACATGTTGCGCAAAGAAACAACCGAAAGAGGATAGGGTTCAAACTGTTGGGAAGATGCCCTTGAAAACGGCCACGAAACAGGGATTGACCAATTGCCCACATACTGTTTAAAAGCGCGACAATGGGCAAAAAAGACCCAAAAACGTGAAGTTAGAACTGTAATTAATGGAGAAATTAGGTTTGTTTTTGCTATTCATTATGCGGAAACTTGCTGTATGAAAAAGATATATACCTCCCTGACCCTTTGCTTATTGGCGTTCGCAGGTCATGCGCAGCACATTTGTATCAGCCAGCAGAGCCCACCGATGGATGGCACAGCCCAACAGCTTGAAAGCGAATTGCAACGTTGGCTGGAGCAGCATCCGCAGGCGGCATCGGCCCGCGAGGTGGTTCAGATTCCCACGGTGGTACATATCATCTGGAAGAATCCGCAAGAGAATCTTGCCGATTCGCTCATCCATCGCACCGTAGCACTGGTAAACAAGGACTGGCGCAGGCAGAATGACGACACGGTAAACACGCCTGCACACTTTCTACCCGTGGCGGCTGACATGGGCATAGAACTGGTGTTGGCCTCCACAGCCCCCGATGGGAGCCTAACGGACGGGATAACACGGACGTATTCTGACTCCTCACAGTTCGTCTCTTGGTTGGAGCATATGAAATATGATTCCACGGGTGGGAAGTCAGCGTGGAATCCGGAACACTATCTGAACATTTGGGTAATACGCAACTCCCCAACCCAATTCGGGGCAGGAATTGTCTTGGGCCAGAGCACCATGCCAGGGCTGGATCATGACGTGCCGGGCATTTGTGTCAGGACAAGTCAGCTGACCAGTAGCGGGCTCGATGGTTTCGGCTGGCGGACCTTGACCCACGAACTGGGACACTACTTCTGTCTGCTGCATCTGTGCGGCATGGATGAATGCGTGAATGCCGACCTAGTGGACGACACCCCGGTCTGTGACAACGGTGTGTACCATCTCTCGTGTGAGGACACGGTCGTAGTATCATGCGACAATGAACCTTTCGGGAACATGCTAACCAACCATCTGGACTACATCCCCGCACTATGCACCAACCTTTTCACCCAAGGCCAGCGCGAAAGGGCGATCGGTTGCATCAACACCAATTATCCCAGACTACCCACTTCGCCTGGGCTGGGCATCGGTGCGATGGAGTACTCCACCATCGCCATCCACCCCAATCCTACTAAGGGCACTCTGCGTTTTGATGCAAGGACCGCTGGCGCCTACGCCATCTTAGACCTGATAGGCCGCACCCTGATGAGCAGCAACGCCATCCAAGGCCAGAACACTTTGGATATGACCACCCTGCCCGATGGCATCTATCTTCTCCGCATGCACAATGGCGCATCGGCAAGGGTGGTCAAAGCGGGTAATTGATTGATTCACTTTCAAAACGAACACGATGAAACAGCTATTGGTAATTGCCTTATGCGTCATCACTTTGCCCGCATGGGCCCAAGTGGTGCAGATTCCTACGGTAGTACACGTGCTTTGGCACGAATTGGAGGAGAATGTGCCCGACACCATGATCCACGACATTATTGCGAAGACGAACATGGACCTGCGCAGACTGAACGAAGACGCATGGCAGACCCCTGAACATTTCCTGCCAGTGGCAGCGGATATGGAAATCGAACTGGTATTGGCCACCACAGACCCCGAGGGCAACGTGACTGATGGCATTACGCGCACATACACGGATTCATCGGAGTATTGGTATCTCACCGATAACTTTCTGTTTGATGAAACAGGAGGAAAGACGGCTTGGAACACCTGCCGCTATCTGAATCTGTGGATAATTCCTCAACTTACAATGTACATCGCACCCGCTTCAGTCAATCTTGCGCAACCACCGGACGGTGACCCTACCACAGACGGCATAGTTCTTCAGTATCTCCAACTTGGTCATGCACCAATGTTCAGATGGCGCACACTTACCATGACCGTGGGTATTTATCTTGGACTAAATTATCTCGTCCTCTATAATGAAACCTGCGAGGACAGAGACTCTATAGCTGACACTCCCTTGTCCTCTTTGGAACCAGACATCATGAATCTGCAAGAATGTGAGGCCATTCTTACCAGTTGTGGCAACGGTTCCAATGGAGACATGTACATGAATTTCATGGCCCATCCCCTTGGCTCGCGGTGCATGAACCTCTTCACTCAAGGACAGAAGGAACGGATGCACAGCGTTCTGAATACGCAAAGACAGGGACTACTAAACCCCGAACTTTGCGCCACAGGTGTTGAGGGTTCCATTGAACACTCCACCATCGCCATCCACCCCAATCCTACCAAGGGCGCTCTGCGTTTTGAGGCAACGACCGCTGGCGCCTACGCCATCGTAGACCTGATGGGCCGCACCCTGATAAGCAGCACCACCAACCAAGGCCAGAACATTTTGGACATGACCACCCTGCCGGATGGCATCTATCTACTCCGCCTTCACAATGGCGCATCGGCAAGAGTGGTGAAGGTGGGGAATTGAGCCCCCTTTTAGTTCAGGACAACAAGGCTAAGAGGATACTTCGCCTACCAAAAAAACAGTTCCCGCCATTGTATCTTCTAATGGGGCTCTGCTATCCACTCGGGGTCTCAGATGGCCATCCATTCACGCTCCGGCAAGCTTCATTCATCGGTCCAGGGAACCCCCTCAACAATCGAGGGAACGCCCTCTACGCATACAATTGAAAGTGGATGTTAATCTATTCTGAACCCATTATCAGCTCTGGCATCATTGCACAGGTCAATAATTCAAGCATACAAGGTCCTAATTGACCATTCCAAAGTCCCGCCCCACCAAGGCGGGGCTTTTGTTTCTCCAAATGGCGCTGCTCATGCGCCCCGCTTTCCCGACATTTGCGCCCCATGAACCACCCACGCGCCATGCGCATCATTCCCGCCATCGACATCATTGATGGCAAATGCGTACGCCTCACGCAGGGCGACTATGCGCAGAAGAAGGTCTATAACGAAGATC
>JBFYQB010000198.1:0-3335 GCA_041302955.1 Flavobacteriales bacterium | reverse complement strand
GATGTAGGCCTGTCCGTCTGTCATCCCAGCAAGGATATGATCGCGCTCCAGCAGGTAGAACACCAACGTGCCGAATGCAATGAGCGAGATGCTCATGCTCAGCACGATCTTGGTGTGCATGTTGATGATGCGGGGATTCTTGACCAAAGGCACTCCCCGCACCCACGACCGCCACCGCGAGCGCACCACGTGCTTGAAATAGGTGGCATAGTTGAACAGTATAGGGAAACCAATGCCTCCGATGATGATGAGCGTGCTGATGCTGAGGAGGAATGGCGCATTGAACTGCAACGCGGGATGCGCCAATCCGGGCGACAACGTGGAGAAGCCCGCGTTGCAGAATGCAGATATGGCATGGAACACGCTGAACCAGATGCGCTCACCAACATCCACCGTCAGGCTCTGACCGACAGTAGTATAGATGAACACGGCACCCATAAGCTCTAGACCGAACGTGATGAGTATCACATTGCGCAGCAGTCCCATCACCTCACCGATGCGATCGCTGGCCATCATCTCCTTCACCATCAAGCGTTGCTTCACGCCTGCCCCACCCGTAAAAAAATTGCCCAGAAAACTTGTCAGGGTCATGATGCCCAGACCGCCTATCTGTATCAACGACACCAACACCACCTTGCCAGAGCGCGTGAAGGTGAACTCCACATCAACGGTAGAAAGCCCCGTGACACAGATGGCACTTGTGGATGTGAAGAGCGCATCTACCACGCTGATGCCTGCATGGGTCATATTGGGCATCAACAGCAGCCCAGTGCCAATAAGGATCATGGCCAAGAAGCTGAGCGACACCACAAGTGCAGGTTCCAGTCCTACTTTGCTCAGCGCCACCGAATGATGCGACAATTTGAGCAGGAACAGCACCGACAGCACCGCATGTGGCAACCATTGTACCACCATATTCGGCACCAATGCCACTACGGCCATGTAGCCTGCCAGTAGCACCAACATGCCAAACTTGCCTTTCAGTTCCCGCATGTGCCCTTCCAACGAACGCCAGAACAATAGGTCGGTAAATAGGCGCAATGCATTGGACAACAGGAGAAATACCGCCAATGAATGCAGCATCTTCAACACGAATACATCCGTGGCGTCCACCTTCGGAAAACCGATGTCGTACAGCACCACGCACACCGCAAATACAGACGTCCCGAAATTCAGCCTATCCCAGTTGAGCAATAGCGGAGCAATACGTTGAGACGCACGCCCAAGCATGTAGCGCAGTCTCCGCAGGGTTATGAGTGGCATGGCTGCAAATGTGCTAACAAACCAGCAATGGTAAAAGAACTTGGAACACCTAAAAGCGCTTCAAATTGGGATGCAAGAAGACGGCCGTTGCCCAAAGACTCATAGGGGCAATGAAAGAGCGGTTAGCGAAACGTTCCGGCATACTCCAAGCACGTTCTATCCAATTTCTAGCAGGACCATAATGATCTCAAACATGTTCAAGACCCGAACACTAGTAGAAAATCCTCAAGCTGGTATTGACCCGTTCAGAACTGCGTTTGGAGAGAAGTAACAGTATCTGGGGAATATTACTTCAACGGACACGCAACGTCCTCAACATTTCTTTACGCTCCCTACCACGGCAGGCCTATCAGTTCAAAGCCCTTCGAGCTTAGCGCGATAATAACGGCTGCGTGATTTCTGGCCGAGGCGCTCGGTGATCTGTGCGAGAGCCTCTATCACGAGTCTGTTGTCGGGCTCCACTATCTCTGCCTTCTCAAACCATCGGAAAGCGCTGACAAGGCATCGGCTCAGCTCGTTCTCATCACGGTTCTCGGGCAAGCTGTAATGGGCAGCGCGGTTGGAATAGAGGGCCCCAACGCTATAGAGCACCACAAAATCGTCAGAGGCGATGTCGGCCAGCGATTCGTAATAGCGCAGGCCGGCCTCGGGATGCGTGCGGCTCAGTATGCGGGCGTAGGCCAGGCGCAGATTGAGGTCGTTCGGGTTACGCTCCAAGGCATCGGTGAACTGCTTGACGTGTTCGGGAGTCGGCTGCCCAGTATTCATCACCAGCCGTAGATTCAGGTTCTTGAGCTCTGCGCGTACGTTGTTGATCTTTTCGGTCATCAGCTCCTTCCGTTTCTGCACAATGGTGGTGCTGGTCTTCACCATGGTCTCTTCGGTATCCATGCGCACCAGTGCGTTCACCACGGTGCGCTCAGCAAGCAACGAGTCTTTGAGGAAGGCCATCTGCAATCTGCCCAGCCGAGGATACATCTGCAAGGCCCACAGGTCGGGCTCTGCGCGCTGCCCGTATTCGTAACTGACAATACCCTTGGCCAGCACTTCCAGCGCCTTGGCACTGTCGCCTTTGGCCATCAGCGTCTGGGCCAGATTATCATAGGCTATGTGAAAGGTACTGTCAAGCCCAAGGAGGCAGTTGATGACCACCTCGCCCCTGTCAAGCAGTGTGCGCTGCACCAGCGAGTCCTCGGCCCCGTTCACGCTCTTCAGATTCTTGTTGGTGATATTGGTGAGCTCCAGTTTAAGCTTGCGCACTGGCTCATCGGCCTGCTTTGAGAGGGCCGCATCGCCTTTGGCAAGTCTACGGGCGGCCATCGCGTTGACATACGCCTCCTGCACCAGGGCCAGATGCGGGGCCGAAATGCCGCTCTTGCCATCGCCCTTGGCATTCATGGAGCTGCGCAACAGGGCATCGCTGAGCCTGCCATGGACTGCCACGCGCTGCGCCAACGATAGTGCATTGGAGTCAATCGCCAATGGTCGCAACAGCAGCAAGGCCGAATCCATCTGATTGCGCCCCAGCAGTGCCACTGCAGCATCGATGGTGGGCTGCTGTGCAGATGCGGTTTGCACCAGCATAAGAATAAGGAGAATGGAGTAAAATGATCTCATGGCCATGGATTTCAACTTGGGTCATCAAACATAACGACCACGACCATAACTCAGCTACCTTATTCGACAGTAAGCAACCGGAAATTCTACCGGCGGGCTACCCCTCCTTGAGGTTCTGCTCAAACATCTTGATGAGCTCCTCATCGGTCTTACCGAGATTCTGGATGGAGAATTGCGCATCCTTGGCCAGCCCATGAGCGGGATATTTCTTTAGAAATTCCTCGTAGAAGAATTTGGCCTGTTGGACATCGCCATTCAAAGTCTCTTCGCAAAAGGCAGCAAGAAAGAGGGCCTCAGGGGCTTTGGCGAATGTGGTGTGCTGCTCGGCCACGGTGGTGAAATACTTGACGGCCAGTTGCCCATCGCTTAGTCCCATGCTCACCTCGCCCGCCTTGAACAACATGTTGATGGCAGCTGTGTCCTGCGGATGGGCCTGATAATAAGTGGCGTATGCT
>JBFYQB010000197.1:0-6740 GCA_041302955.1 Flavobacteriales bacterium | reverse complement strand
CCATAGAGAGATCTATCGATATCCATACCGTTACCCCGGAGTTCAACAACATTTTTCGAGCTTTGGACGGTTCTCTATCATCTGTCAAAGTTGTCATATTTGGACAAGATCCTTATCCAACAGCAGGACATGCTCAAGGCTTGGCTTTTTCTGCACCATCAGATGTCGCAGGGATCCCTGCCTCTCTAAAAAATATCTTCCTAGAACTAGAAAACGACCTTGGTAACCCATTAAGAAGTAATCCCGATCTTTCTGATTGGGCCAAGCAGGGAGTAGTGCTCCTGAATAGAATCCTGACAACAGAAGCAAATAGTTCTTTGTCCCACCGTAATTTAGATTGGGAGAAAGTTACAGATCGAGTGGCACAAGTTCTCGGAGAGCGTGAAGTAGTAGCGGTGTGCTGGGGCAATTACGCCCAAGAGGTTTCAGGTTTTTTCAGACAAGACTGGATTATCCAATCGGCTCATCCAAGTCCTCTATCGGCATACAGAGGATTCTTTGGATCCAAACCATTCTCAAAGGCAAATTCGATGTTGGAGAGACACGGGATTAGTCCCATTCATTGGTGAGTTAGAGAAGTAACGCTGGAAGTATTAATCCAGACTTTTCCTGCAGTGATAGACGCTCTTTGATAAAGGCAAAGGCCCCCGTTGCCGAGGGCCTTTGCTGACTTTATTCCTTTTGGTGCGTTATCCCACCCACGTATTAATAGGTGAGGATAGGAAATACACCATGAACAATGCGGCAATGAGCCACAAGAGTGCATGGATTTCTTTACCGCGACCTTGAACCACACGAATTACGACGTGTGTAATGAAACCTGCACCAATTCCAACGGTTATGTTGTAGGTGAAAGGCATCAATATGATCGTCAAGAATGCTGGAACAGCGATTCCCATGTCATCCCAATCAATATTCTTGATCTGAGACATCATGAGGAAGCCAACGATAATCAAAGCTGGAGTAGCTGCCTCGTAAGGAATTATGTTGACGATTGGGGATAGGACAGTGGTAAGAAGGAACAGAACACCGGTAACCACAGAGGCCAATCCAGTTCTTGCACCTTCACCTACACCTGAAGCTGATTCGATATATGAAGTATTTGACGAGACACCAGCAGCACCACCTGCGGCTGCTGCAACAGAGTCAACGAGCAAAATGCGGCTTGCATTTGGCACATTTCCATCTTTGTCGATCAAATTAGCTTCATGACCAATTGCAGTCATTGTTCCCATAGTGTCAAAGAAGTCAGCTAGCAAGAGCGTAAAGACGAGCAATGCTGCTGCAATGAAGCCGATCTTTGAAAATGAACCAAAGAGATTGAATTGACCCAAAAGATCGAAATCTGGTGTCGCAACAACTTCTGAAGGGATGGCAGGAACATTGAGCCCCCATCCCTTTGGATTAATGAAATCTTTACCATCTGCGGTGAACGCACCTGGAATGTAGTTAGTACCAACCTTGAATGTTCGTTCAATAATGATTGAAAGAATGGTTGCAACCGCAATTCCAATGAGGAGTGCGCCCTTAACCTTCTTAACCATGAGAACTACCATTAGGAAGAAGCCGACGATGAAGACAATAATCGGCCAACCGATGAGTGATTTTCCATCACCTAGTGTTACAGGCACAGGACCAACGTTGGTTCTGCGAACAAATCCTGCATCAACGAAACCAATCAAGGCAATGAACAGTCCAATACCAACTGAAATTGCAACCTTGAGTTGTGAAGGAATAGCTTTGAACACTGCTGTTCTAAAGCCTGTTAATACGAGCACGAGAATAATGAGACCTTCGAGAACTACTAGTCCCATCGCATCGGCCCAGGTCATCTGCGATGCAATTGCATATGCAACGAATGTGTTTAGGCCTAACCCGGTAGCGATTGCAAGTGGATAATTTGCAACAACGCCCATGAGCAATGTCATGATGCCCGCTACTAACGCAGTAGCGGCAGCAATCTTTGCCATGCCACCTTCTCCACCGAGGAAATCACCGTTTACATCCGTGGCACCGCCAAGAATGATTGGGTTTAGTACAACTATGTAAGCCATCGTGAAGAAAGTGACGACTCCGCCACGAACTTCTCGACTGACTGTCGATCCGCGTTCACTGATTTTAAAGAATGAATCCAGCATGAATTCACCTTTCTGTTTTGGTATCGGGGGTGTTTGCGACCCCGTGTGCGAAAAGGCGCACAGCCTTGGGAAGGTCTTAAGCCTAATGATTACTGGGAAGTAGCCCGGGCTACGACACCAAGTGAAATGGCGATTGATTGACCAATGAGCAAGGCGAATAGAAGCGTGCCAACACCAACAGTGCCCCCGAGGACCGCCCCGAGGATCAAGACGAAGGCCTCAATTGACAGTCGCACTCGACCTATTCGATAGCCAGAGCGAAAGTGGATCGCTGTCATTAATCCATCTCTAGGACCTGACCCCAAACCACAGGTGATGTACAAGGCTGAACCGACACCGACCATTGCTATTCCAATAAGGCAGTACACAAGAGAGATCCAAAAAACATTTTGTTGCGGAAAGAAAGTTATCCCTAATTGAATAGCTGCTGCTATCACAACAATGTTGGAAAGGGTTCCAAAACCTGGTCGTTCCCGCAAAGGAATCCATAAAAACAAAACTAACGAGCTGACTAAGAACGTTGACCAACCAAGTGTGATTTCCAAGCGCTCTGATAATCCCTGTGCCAGAACTGACCATGGTGCATTACCTATCTGACTTTGAATAAGCAAAGAATCACCCAGTCCAAAAATGAAGAGACCAAAGAACAAGATCAAGGTCCGCTTTACTGATATATCCCAGCGGGAACTCGCGGTCCATGGTGTCATGGGAACTGTTCTATGCGGGCGAAGGAACCTCTGGAGCGATAAAAACATTCATTGATTATAACCACGGTGGCTATACTTGACTGATGTTTCCTGGAATCGGCACAGCAATTAACATTCTCGCAATTGTTGGTGGCGCCACTCTCGGCGTTCTAGTTGGAAATCGAATGAAAGAAAAGACACGCACTCTGCTTACAGACGTGCTGGGTCTTGTATTGATCCTTGGCGCTGCTTCGGCGGTAATTCCTCTTTGGTCAGAGCGCTATATACAGGCAGTTCCACAAGGTTGGACACTTCTTATAGTTTTGGGATCTTTGCTGATTGGCGGATTGATTGGTTCTCTTCTTAAATTGGAAACCAGGTTAGACGGCTTGGGGGAGCGCCTACGAATCAGGTTCAAGGCAAGTAGTGATTCATCATTTGTAGAGGGCTTTGTTGCGGCCTCTTTGCTATTTGCAATAGGACCACTTGCAATTCTCGGCAGTATTAGTGATGGCATGGGAACTGGTATTGATCAATTGGTTCTAAAGAGCACGCTGGATTTTTTTGCTGCGATGGCCTTTGCGACTTCACTTGGTTGGGGTGTAGCTGTTTCTGCGATACCAGTAGCGGTTTATCAGGGAGTTTGGACCATCGTCGGTCTTGGGCTTGGGCAGATCTTGGATGGTTATCAGATAGACGCGATGACAATCGTGGGTGGAATTATGCTTTTGTGTATTGCCCTTCGCCTGCTTAACATAAAACACGTTGCTGTTGGTAATTTGCTGCCGGCATTGGCAATAGCACCAGTATTTGCCCTAGTTATGCACTCCTTTTAACTTCTATTCGTATTCAGACTTGTCTGTAAAAGTAGCTATGTTCCATCTAGAAAGTACTGGCATCAATAACAAAACGGTACTTCACATCACTTGCAACAGTTCTCTTATAAGCCTCATTGATGTAATCAGCCTTGATAACTTCAACGTCACTAAGAATATTGTTCTTACCGCAAAAATCTAACATCTCCTGGATCTCTGGAATTCCACCAATCATCGAACCTGCGATACTGCGACGTCCATTGAGCAACGTCCCAACATTTACTTTATATGGTTTACCAGGAAGACCAATTACAACTAGGGTCCCATCAAGTTTGAGAAGTTTTAGATAGTCATCGATGGTTATCTCGGCGCTGATGGTATTTAGAATTAGATCAAATTTCTTCTCATATTGCTTCAGGTTTTCTGGCTCATTTGTCGCAACAAAATCATGGGCACCCATAGCCAGAGCATCGTCTTTTTTAAAAGGGGAGTGGGAGATCACCGTAACGTGTGCTCCCATTGCAGAAGCAAACTTCACACCCATATGCCCCAAACCACCAAGGCCCATTACTCCTACATTCATCCCAGGCGATACTTTCCAATGTTTAATTGGTGAATACAGAGTTATACCCGCACAAAGCAACGGAGCAACGCCACTTAAATCAAGGTTTGATGGAATTTTTAGCGCGTAGTCCTCATTGATTACAAAAAGATCGCTGTAACCACCCATTGCAACTGTCTTGCCATCTGACTCCATGCCGTTGTATGTGCCAACCATTCCATTGAGGCAGTATTGCTGAAGCCCAGCTTTGCAACTGCTGCAGGTACGACATGAATCGATATAGACGCCAACGCCAACGGCGTCACCGATTTTAAACTTACTTACCTTGTCTCCAATGCTTGTCACTATTCCTGCAATTTCGTGGCCAGGCACCATAGGAAAAATTGCAGGTCCCCATTCTTCGGCAACCTGATGAATGTCACTGTGACAAATGCCAGCATAGGAAATCTTCAGTGCGACGTCATAATCTCCAACTTCGCGTCTATCAAATACGTAGGGAACGAGTGGTGCTCCAGCGCTCATTGCTGCATAAGCTTTCGTTTTCATATCTCTACTCCCTTTTCCTTTTTCTTTTCGCTTTTCTTTTATTTGAAAATTTCTAATCGTAACTTTCGATTCGTCTAATCCTTAAAAAACTCTAGTTTTTCCCGATCATTCTTTGAACGGAAGTGTTTGTGGAGAGGTATGGGCTGCGCGGGAACCATTTGCAGTTACTTGACGCATGTGATGTCTCCTGCATAGTACTTCGTATGCAACCTGAGCGCCAGGTGCTACGTCACCGACTACAACCTGTTCACCTTCTACAACCATTGTGCCCCCAATAGTGCGAGCGTTATGTGTAGCTCTTGAACCACACCAACATAGGGCTTCAACTTGCAAGGTATTAACTCGGTCTGCAAGTTCGACCAATCGGGCAGATCCCGGGAAGAGTGAGGTTCTAAAATCAGTCAAAATCCCAAATGCATAGACATCTATTCCTAGGCCGTCAACGATTCGAGCTAGCTGTTCTATCTGTGTTCGCTCATAGAACTGAGCTTCATCGCAGATAATGTAATCGATTCGCTCACCAACTGAGAGATGGTCAACAACATACTTATGTAGATCCAAACCCGGAAAAACTTCAATCGCAGGACTAGAAAGTCCAAGTCGTGAAGATATGGTTCCACTTCCAGCCCGGTCTTTGTTGGTGAAGATGAACCCAGTTCGACCACGAGACTGATGATTATGTGCAGTTTGTAAAGCCAATGTGGACTTACCACTATCCATGGTTCCACAGTAATAAATCAGCTCAGCCATGGAGAGCATCTTGCCACAGCACCAACTATTTTTCGTTAATCAATTAGTGGAGGCTGCGATTCACGGTCGAACCCTGTTCACAGGGGCTGGGTTGGACGATCAGGAAATAACTAATGAAGTGATCGGAATGTGTGGATAACTCTTGCTAATTTTCTCTCGACCGGATAATCCAGAAATCTCAAGAAGAGCCAATACGTGTATTACCTCACCGCCAATTCGATGAATAAGATCAATGGCAGCGCTAATGGTTCCACCAGTGGCTAGCACGTCATCGATGAGTAAAACTTTGGCTCCAGAGGTGACTGCATCTTTGTGTATTTCAAGCACATCATGGCCATACTCAAGTCCATACTGAGCAGAAATACTCTCATAAGGAAGTTTGCCAGCTTTTCTTATCGGGACAAATCCTGCCTTTAAATTACTTGCAACAGCAGATGCAAGAATAAATCCTCGGGCTTCAATTCCAGCAATCACAGTAGTTGATTGCGCATAGGACGAGAGTTTTTCAGTCACGGCATGAAAGGCTTCTCCATCTGAGAGCAATGGAGTAATGTCTTTGAAAAGTATTCCGGGCTTAGGAAAATCAGGCACGTCTCGAATGAGTTTTAGAGCCTGTTGAATCTGCATGTGTCCGAGAGGGGACTTGAACCCCTAATCCCTTGCGGGAACTAACACCTCAAGCTAGCGCGTCTGCCAATTCCGCCACCCGGACTAAGTGATGGTCAAGGATAGCAATCGGATGCCACAATAGCGAAATGTCTTCTTCGCAGTCACAGGATTTGGTTGATGAAACGATTCGAATCTGCCGCGATTTAATTCGCATACCGAGCGTTAACTATGGTGATGGTAGAGGTGACGAAAAAGAAGTTGCCGATCACGTGGTGCGCCTCTTAAAAGAGGTTGGAATCGATTCAATGATATATGAATCCGCACCAGGTCGATGCAATGTTATTGCACGCATCAAAGGCGCAAACAGCAAACTTCCAGGACTGGTAGTCCACGGACATTTAGATGTTGTACCTGCAAATGCATCTGATTGGTCTGTTGATCCCTTCGAGGCCGTTGTTAAGGATGGTTATATCTGGGGACGTGGCGCAGTTGATATGAAAAACATGAATGCCATGATTCTGGCCACTGTGCGCCATTGGTCGCAAACCGGATTTGTTCCACAGCGAGATATTGTTCTAGCTTTCTTTGCCGATGAAGAGGCAGGAAGTGTTTTTGGTTCTCATTACATGGTCAA
>JBFYQB010000196.1:0-3618 GCA_041302955.1 Flavobacteriales bacterium | reverse complement strand
GCAACTGAGCGGGGTGGCCGATGGCAAATGCGCAGAACACCATCTTACGCCCAGATGAATCGGTGAGGAACATTTCGGTCTTGCCCAGCAAGGTGCGCCCCATGCGCGAAGCATGGCCATGGACGGTCACTATCTGTCCGGTGCTGATGACGGGCGCAGTAGTGTCATCCAATGCAAGGGTATGTGCAGCAGGCAGCGGCAGCACATCCACATCGGGCAATATGGCCGTGTAGTAGATGACGCCTGTGGCGATGATGGACAGCAGACCGGAAACAAGGAGGAGGCGTTTGAACAAGGGAAAGGAATTTATGGGTTCAGGGTATGAGGGGCAAAGTACTGGGTCATCAGGTGAAACTGCAGTCCGCATCACCGTCCTGAACAGCGATAGGAGCGTTGCCAAGGAAGGGGTCGAATCTGGTGGATACGATGTAATTGCGCTGCACGGGCTTGCGATACAACGCTATGCGGTCGGCCTTGCGGATGTGGTCGCACAGTTCGGGATGAAACACCGTGAACGTGCTGCACCGATGCGCCAGCAATTGATGGCGCACCACATTCCAAACGGTGTCCAGATCACCATCGTGGTAGCAGTATGGGAGTTTCATCGCATTGTTGCGCTGCGCGAACAGGAGGAATGCCTTGAGGGCTCCATCCTTGCCGCGCACCTTGAAGGCATGAAAGGCGAAGCATTTCTCCACCGATGAGAAGTGATAGCGGCTGTTCAGCGTGTCCTTTTCGGGAGCAGAGAGAATCCAAGGGTTGGCCAGTATCCAGTTCAGTTCTGCCGCTCCGCGTTGGAACAGCTGCTGCTCCTGTCGGGCATGGATGAATGCCTCGGCCTCTGCGTCCACACGCATGACGGGCTCCAAGGTGAACGATACACTGGGCAGGTCGGCCTTGGGCAATCGGATATCCATGATGGCGTTGAAGGCCTTGTCCATCAGCGCAAGCAACGCTCTGTTGCGCTGAAACAGGGCTTTCTTGGGTGGCAGCAACGTGGCAAGGTCGGCACGGAGGTAAAGCCGCAGCCCTTGCGGATCGGCCAAGGACCGGAATATGCCCGAACGGTCGTAGAGCGCTTTGGCCGGTCCTGTGAATTCGGTGACGAGAATGCGCCTGTCCCATAGCGCGAAGCACTGCTCCAACAATTGCTGCGCGATACGCTTGCCCCGGTGCTGTTCGCTCACCCACAGACAACTGAGCCAGCCGCACCGCTCCTGCTGGCCGTTGCGGTGCATCGCATCGGGCAGCACGCCCAGATAGCCTACCAACACCTCGCCCTCATAGGCCAACAGCAGCAGCACATCACTGTCCTCTGCCCGAGGATTGGCGGCATGCGATGCGGCACGGTGGCGGCTGATGGGAAGGAAGGGCAGCGCCTCGAATGCGGCATCGGCCACAAAAGCGAGCAATTGACTCCTATTGAGGGTGCGGATGGATATCATTTCCTCCGGGTGATGTTGCGGCCCAACGGGGCTTTCAGCAGGTAGTAAAGGTACTCGGAATGGATGGTCTGCTGGGCAGACAGCCCTTCCTGCTCGATGGCGATGCGCTGAAAATGGTGCGGCCATCTGTCGCGCTTCATGCCTGCGCAGCCGAACGAGATGTCGGCCTTGTGGTCGGGGCCATGCAGGGCGCTGAGAACAGCCTCATCGGCACCGAAATCGGTGAATGGGAACGCGAATGCGCGGTAGGGCAACTGAAAGTGCTGCACAATGAGGTCGAGGCTCTCCACCGTCTGCCGTACCTGTTCTGCCTGCGGGATGAGCGCATATTCCGGGTGGTCGCAGCTATGGGCCCCGAAGTGGAACCCTTGCGCCATCAACGCGGTCACCTGCGCGGTGGTCAGGTAAGGCTGCATCTCGGCCAAGTATCCTGCCGCATCTATGCCCAGCAGAGGCAGCAGCGCATCCAGCAGATGGCGGTCGGGATAGTGGATGCGCAGCAAGGCCTCCTTAGGGTCGGTCGTGGTGGTGTGGGCCGCGAACCAGTGCTTCACCGCCTGCTCGTGCAGCAAGGCCCTGTTGGTGGCAATGGCATCCACGGCCAGCGCGGCCTTGTAGCGGAAGAACAGGTCCTTGTTGTCGATGAAACTGCTGTTGAGAAAACAGGTGGCCGGCACGCCTTTCTGTACCAGTATGGGGGCAATGATGTCGTGAAACTCGCTCAGACCGTCATCAAACGAGAGGAAGAAGGCATTGCGCGGCAGGGTGCCCTCGCCCTTGGCAGCGGCCATGAGCTGCGGCAGCCCGATAGGGTGGTAGTGGCGCAGCAGAAAATCGAGGTCGTCCGCAAAGGCCCGCGTGCCCCTTATGGGATAGAGCGGGCTTACATGCGGCACATGCACATCGGCCACCAGGTGATATACGGGCATCACCAACCGCTGGCCCGCAGCAGCCCGCAGCAGCGGCAACGGCAGTGCCGATGCCACACCCTTGAGCCCTGAGATGAACGATGCCCTGAATCCTGCCATGCGCTTGGGCGGCAAAGGTAGGGGAGGAGTGGTGGGCGGGTGCTGTCCGTACAGTTTGGCCATCCTTCCGTTCTGTGCCTGCATCTCGGCCATCCTTCTTTATGGTCGGAGAATTTTGACCAGAGGCGATGCACGGGGGTTTTGGGAAAGAAGAAGCCCCGCTAACCTTGGGAGGTGGCGGGGCTTGGGAAAGCAAATCAATAAGCGGTTGAAATACTAGATTGAACGCGATTGTTATTGCCAAGTGACACTAAATCTTATGCTCACACCATTCGGGCCTGTTTTTGTAATTGTTGCGGGATATGATGAGGAGGTGAAATCAAACAGATAGGTTTGAGCGATATAATCATCTCCGCTGGTTGAATCATAATCGTACAGATTGACATAGTACTGCTGATTAAGATTTGATACCAAATATGGATTGGTGACATTCCATGAAATTGGAAGACTAGTAACGTCAGTTTGAGCAGCACCATTTGATGACAACACTATCGCCTGCCCTTCGGTCAGAAGGTCGAAGTATATATCGCCAGCCCCATCCAAATCCCAGTTTGAACCGTTGTCAGTTAAAGGCATTCCAAGTATGGCAACGTTAGTAATTCTCAAACTGGTTGGTGCATTATCAATGGTTACCGTCTGTTGATAATCGTCAGAACCATATTGATTGGTTGCTGTGAGAGTGACTGTATAGCTTCCACCTTGAGAATATGTGTGATTTGTATTCGTTCCGGTTGAACTACCTCCATCACCAAAATTCCAAGAGTAGCTTGTTGCATCTGTTGAAGTATTTGTGAATTGAACATTGCAAGATGCTGTACATCCATTATTATTTATGGTAAAGCTTGCATTCGGTAGCTGCTGTTGAGTGCTTGATTGAATCAAGACCTGCTCCGATTTAGTACTTGTGCCATGTGCATTTGTAGCTGTTAGTATCACTGTGTACGTGCCACCAGCAAGATACTCATGTGTTGGGCTTGCTTGCGTGGATGAGTTTCCATCGCCAAAATTCCATGAGTAACTGATCGCATCTGTAGAAGAGTTAGTAAACAGGATAGAACATGCTGCGGTGCAACCATTGCCTACAAAAGTGAAGTTGGCTACTGGAAGCTCATGACATGCACCATCTGCACAAACTTGTCCTTCAT
>JBFYQB010000195.1:0-14394 GCA_041302955.1 Flavobacteriales bacterium | reverse complement strand
CCAATGAGCAGTGGGCAGATGTCTTCTGCGGCTGTGGGCACTTGGGCCAGCATGCCAAAGGGCAGGGCGGCAACCAGCAGTAGGAGGGAACAGTATCTTTTCATGACCGGATGGGCTTGTGTGGATGGATGATAGCTGCCGCTAAGTTCGGCATTCGGCCGCTATGGACAAATGCCGGGCATGGCTCAGCGGGCTTCCTTGCCGCTGGGAAGCGTGCGTTGCAGCACCATGCCGAGCACCACCACCAGCGCACAGCCCACGATATTGTACCACAGATAGCCCATGGTGAGCCACTGCGGTGCGGTGCCCTCGGCATTGATGAAGTGGATATAGAGCACGCAGGCCTCGGCCAGCAGGGCGGCCACGAAAACGGCATTGCCCTTCACGTGCTTGACATAGAAGGCCACCAGGAAGATGCCCAATATGGTGCCGTAGAACAGCGACCCGAGCAGGTTGACGGCCTGAATGAGGTTTTCGAACAGCGATGCCGTGGTGGCGAACACGATGGCCAGCACGCCCCACAGGAAGGTGAATGCCTTGGACGAGGTGAGGTAGTGGGCATCGGTGGCGGTGCGGTTCACCGAGCGTTTGTAAAGGTCCACCACCGTGGTCGATGCCAGCGCATTGAGCTCTGACGATGTGCTGGACATGGCCGCGCAGAACATGACGGCAAACAACAGTCCTACCATGCCCATGGGCAGATGGTCCATGACAAATCCCATGAAGATGTAGTCCTTGTCGTTGGTCTCGGCCTTGGGGTCGTGCTGCTTCACGAGTGCCTTCACCTGTTCGCGCACCGCCTCATCCTTGGCCAGCAATGCCTTGGCCTGAGCGGCAGTGTGGCTCACCGTGGCGGTATCGCCCTGCTGCTGTGCTGAGATGAGCGACCGCAATACGGTCTGTTTCTCGCTGAATATGGCGGTGTGCTCCATTTCCAAGGCGGTGAGCTGCGCACGCTGGTCGGAGGCATGCAGCGCCTCGGTCTGCACCCGGTTGAAATAGACAGGCGGCTCGCTGAACTGGTAGAACACGAACACCATCACCCCGATGAACAGTATGATGAACTGCATCGGCACTTTGAGCAGGCCGTTCATCATCAGTCCCAAGCGGCTCTCGCTGATGCTGCGGCCGTTGATATAGCGCGACACCTGCGATTGGTCTGTTCCGAAATAGGACATGAAGAGAAACAGCGCAGCTGTCATTCCCGACCAGAAGTTGTACCTGTCGCTCAGGTCGAACCCGAAGTTGACCACGTTGAGCCTGTCCAGCTTGCCGGCCACATGCAGGGCATCGTTCATGCTCACATCCTTGGGCAGCATGGCCACCACCATGATGCCCGCCAGCAGCATGCCGCCCATCATCACGGCCATCTGCTGTTTCTGCGTCTCGGCCACGGCCCTTGTGCCTCCGCTCACGGTATATACGATGACCAACGACCCGATGAGGATGTTGGTGAGCGTCAGATCCCAGTCCAAGAGTGTGCTCAGTATGATGGACGGTGCATAGATCGTGATGCCAGCTGCCAGTCCGCGCTGCACGAGGAAAAGCAGTGCGGTGAGCGTGCGGGTGCGCAGGTCGAAACGCTCTTCCAGAAATTCATAGGCCGTGAACACCTTGAGACGGTAGAATATCGGGATGAACGTGACCGAGAGGATGATCATGGCCACGGGTAGACCAAAGTAGAACTGTACGAAGCGCATGCCGTCTGTATACGCCTGTCCCGGAGTGCTCAGAAAAGTGATGGCGCTGGCCTGCGTGGCCATGATGCTGATGCCGATGCCCCACCATTGCGCATCGTTGTCACCCTTGAGGTAGCCATTCAGGTCGCGGCTGCCTCGGGTCTTCCATGTGCCATAAGCAACAATGAAGATCAGCGTGCCGAGCAGCACTGTCCAATCAAGGGCACTCATGCGAAGTGCTGTGTGAGCAGATGGAACAGGCCGATGAGCGCGGCCAACACTGCTATGAGCAGCGCATACCATCCCTTCCAGGTGCGGAATACGGGAGGTTTTTCTTCAGAGGGCATGCCGCGAAAATAGGTGATCGCACGTTGGTGGGCTGTCCTATCATGGCATGGTGGGTTAGTAAGAGAATCTATGCCACGATACATAAAGGCATGAAATAGGCTTGCCACGTAGACCGGTTTTTTCAGAGTGGTGTCAACTCATGTCATTTTAGTTTTGGGACTCTCTCAAAATACCATCTATCGATCTCATAGCAATGCATGCATTTCAAATTCCATTACATTCGCCCTTATGAAAAGACTTTACGCACAACTCGCATTCTCTATGCTGCCATTGTTAGTGGCTGCACAGGGTACTATCATTCAAGATACCCTTATCATGCACCTTACGACCACCCAAATAGACAGTCTACTTGGAGCACAAGGGTTGCCAACGGGTATTCTTCCTCTGGATTATGAGGTGGATGTGCACCGTATAGTGTATGATACGCCACATCCCAATGGCACGCAGACCTATGCTTCAGGACTGGTCTTCATTCCTACTTCCGTGCCTTGCCCGTTACCGATGGTGACATACATGCATGGTACCAACGTGAAGAAGGACGATACATTCTATTACCTGCGTGGCGAATGGTTCCTTGGCGCTGTGATGGCATCATCGGGCTATGTGATGAGCATGCCCGATTATATTGGCCTTGGATACAGTCCCGGTCTCCATCCTTATCAACATGCCCGCTCGCAGGCAACAGCAACGGTAGATCTGCTGCGGGTGGCACGAACTATTTGTACAGCGGAAGAACGCGATTTGAATGGTCAATTATTCCTTACAGGATATTCTCAAGGTGGGCACGCCTGTTTGGCCACCCACAGAATGATTCAGGAAGAGTTGGCGGACGAATTCACGGTGACCGCATCGGCTCCAGGCAGTGGTCCTTATGATCTTTCTGGCAATCAACTTGATATGGTGGCAGCTTGGGAGCCTTATTCACAGCCGGGTTACTTGCCTTATCTGATTGTAGGGTATCAGAGTGTTTACGGTACGTTGTACACTGATTATTCCGACATTTTCGTCCCGCCTTATGATGTGACGTTGCCTCCGTTACTCGATGGAACCCACACCATGGGCGAATTGAATGCGGCCATGCCAGACACACCACGACTTATCATTGTCCCTGAGTATGCCGAGGCATTCTTCAACGACCCACTTCATCCAGCATTCGTTGCCTTGCAACAGAATGATGTGTATGATTGGGTGCCCGATGCACCTGTATTGCTCAACTATTGCAGTTCTGATGAAGAGGTCACTTACCTGAATACCATCTTCACCGAAGCACATATGAATGGACTTGGTGCCTCGAATGTTACTTCAATAGAGCGAGCTGATAATCTGAGTCACTTTGAATGTGCTCAACCATCGCTCATCTTTTCCAAAGGATGGTTCGACAGTTTGGTGGAATGGTGTCCTGCTGGTGTCAACGACCGTGATTACTTGACGGATGTTCAAGTGCAACCTAATCCTATTTCGGATGGCATCATGCGCCTTACGAATAGCTATCCCGTACAAGTTGAAGTGAATGATCTAAGTGGACGCTTGGTGCTTCAAAGTTCTGTACTCGAGAGTAATGCGGCTATTGCGCTTCCAATGGGTAGCAAAGGCATGTATCTTGTCACGGTACGAAGTGGTCTGCACCAACGCGTGCAGCGTATTGTGGTGATGTGATCATTGTTGTAGAATGTAATATGCCCTAGTGAACCATGGTTCACTAGGGCATTTCTATGAAATAGGGGTCTATAGGCCAGTGAAGCAGAAATTGCCCGGAATCACACCAACTTCCAGCGTGTCCTGCGCCAATCCTGCAATAGAATACCTGTATACCTTGCCACTGGAATTGTAGTCCAAAGGATCGGAGGCATAGATCATGTTCTGTGATCTGTCAATCCCGATCTTGTAGAAATATCCATTTACAAGCGGAGTGCTTGGTAATGATGTTGCCGAAATATCCATTGCGTAGATAGCGCCATCCAAGAAGAATAATCGGTCTCCATCAGCATTTGTAAATAGATTGCCGGGATAGCTTTGGACCGATGGGAAAGTGAGGCTTAGTTCTATTGTAAGGTCTGCAGGGTTTATCCGAACAAGTTTTGGTTCTTCGATAAGGTATCCACCTGTTGTAAGCACCCAGAGTTTGCCATTGGCATCCAAAGCCAAACTGCCCGGTTCTTCGCCAATGTATATGCTGTCTGTAATGGCATCGGTAGTAGTGTTGATGCGATAAAGGTGATCGCTGCCCGAACCGGCCACAAAGGCACTGCCATTGTGTACTAATATCTCTTCGGTCCAGCCATTGGTTGGTATGGAACCGCTTGCGGTCATGGTCTCTGGGTTGAATATCGTTATGGCGTTGGAATACAGATCGGTCACATAGGCCTTGGTGTTGCTTGCGAATGCCATATAACGGGGTGATGAAAGCCCTGAGAGCGTACCAAGCGAAGTAAGGTCGTTCAAACTGACAGCTTCTATCTTGCCTGAATTGTTCACTATGATATAGCCGCGGTCGCCTCGGGTCGTCATAGAATTTACCACATCACCAAGCGGTATGTTATTTACTGCTGTAAATACATCGTTGGTCAGCGTATCGTTCAATTTGTTGTAGAACGAGAGTGAAGCATTACCGCTCTGAAAATTGCCTTCATTAAGTATGAATACACCGTCAGTATAACTGTTCACATCAATATCTGACGGGTTGGTGTCTGACTCGCAGGAAGAGAATGCGAACGCAGAAAGGAGAGAGAAGAAGAGGATTTTTTTCATGGTTTTTGGATGGATTTGAATGTTTGGTACAATTTGATTTCAAAAGTTGAAGCTCATTTGTCATCAACGGCAATTGTATATGACAACGTGATTCGCCACGACCGGCTGGGCATCGGGCGCCAAGCAATTGTCTGATATTCCTCGCCATAAATATTATCAACCGTCAATCCGAGTTGGATGGCGTGCTGTTGAATGGGAAGACGATAATTAGCCGATGCCCATCCGATATGATACGATGGAAGAAGGAACTTATTGTCAGATGAAGTGAAACGTTCTCCAGTCCAAGTATGACCATAGATGACCGTAAGACCTTTCCAGTTGACCGAAATATGGCTCCTTATGCCATGATTTGGAGTGTAAATGAGTTGCTTACCGACAGTGTTATCATTGGCCGCATCACTTTGTTGGATGGTTGCTGAGGTGTAATCATATTCTGCATGTAAAGTGAGTCTTACACCACCAATTGTACCGTACATTTTAAGTCGTGTCTCCACACCTTGAGCTAAAACTTGACGCATGTTCTGAGGACTCCAGATGTTGCCTGCACCAGGATTCCAGAGAATCCAATTGTCTACATCGGTGCGAAACCAGTCCGCCTGAACTTCAATGCCCAAACGGGGCCATTTTTTATGAAATGTAATGCCTGCCTCGGCAGAAAAGCCGGTCTCGTGTTTAAGCTGCGGATTGCCGCCAGGGTTCCAATAGAGGTCGTTTAGTGTGGGATTTCGGAAATTGCGTGATACATTGACTGAAAGGCGCAACCATTTTAACGCATCCAATTCTGCACCACCTAATGCCTGCACCGGACTAAATCGGGCATCGATAAGGTCCTCTCGGATCAAAGCTTGTATGCGAGCCCACCTGACCGGAGAATAGGTCATGGAAGCGAACAAGGCCTGCCAATGTCTCCAAACTCCAGTAGTATTCCCATAGGCAGTGTCAGATCGGGCATGCTCCGAACTGATGTCCATTCCTGCTTTTAGCTCCAATTTTGGATGAAGCATCACCCGATAGCGAATCGTATTCTTACTCGCCTGATAGAGATAGGGGTACAAGTAATTGTCATTGCCAAAATACTCCTGGGCACCATGAATGTAGGCGGCTGTAGCCTCGAATTCGGACCGCTTGCCAATGTGTCGATAACGTAGGGCAAGCCAGATATCGCGATCCCAAAGGGTTTCCTTGGTGGATGACATGAGCATAGTGGCAGGGAGTTCCCGGTCGGTCTGAGAAAATCTGAAATGTGCGGAAATGCTGTTGTTAGGATTCCAACGGAGCACAAGATTCTGGGATATCGCCCACAGAGTCATCTGTGCGTGGGTCATGGTCCTCCACGGATGCGAGATGACTGCAAGGTCACGATATGTGAAATTGTTGGCTGCGGTACGGTAGGTGAATGCAGAATTGGCAGACAGTTTTTGTTTTTTCCATTGGAATGCCGCTCCTGCTGCGTATGTGCCGAATGCACCCCATTCGCCTGATGCTTCAGCACTTATGCCATCCCTGTCTCTTGGGCTTTTCTCTACAAGTTCTATGGTGCCTCCTATGCCTCCAGAATGGTGAGGCATTGCCGCAGCTCCAGCAAGCAGACGTATTCCACCAAGCCCATTGATGGGCATAGTGCCAAGGTCTGATACGCCCAACATCGGATCATTGATGGCAATACCCATCCAGGCCACTTGGGTATGCGCGGCTGTGGTTCCACGCATTGAAAATGTGGCGATACCTCCGGGGCCATAACTGCGCACCTGCACATTGCCCTGCAGCTGAAGTAATGTTGCGAGGTCTTGATGAGCAGTAAGACGCATGAGCAATGTATCTGTATCCGCTTGGTGGGTGCCAATGGCATTGGCAATACGATATGCCTCCACCCGAACTTCGGGATGGATGACCGTATCGACCGACTGTGGAAACGCGGAAGCGCACCACAGGCACAGAGCCGTGCATAAGAGTGACACTCTTTTCATGAACATTTTTCATTTCCGCCCTTTCTTCCCGAAGGGGGTGGAAACATGATGCTCAAGGCAGGTCTTCTGACTCGCTCCGTCTTCTGTCTCGCCTTCCCGAACTGCATCAGCAGATCAGTGGCACTGGTTTTCAGAAGACCCCAACATAATTGGAGGGAAATAGAACTTACAGCTGCGGGAACAGTCTCCGATTTTCACGGAATTCCCATTTTAATCCGTCACATCCGTCATGGATGGTCAGGAACCAAAAGCGGGACAAATGTATCCTATATTCTTTATCGTTCTCAACATGTAATTTGCGTCAGCGTAAAGAATGGATTTCATCTTTCAAGTACTTGCGTGATACCATTTTTCCGACCTTCCCGCCATGAAGAATGTGCTGTTTTATGGTTCGGGTGCCGTTAATCTGTCGCTCATGGGTTGGTTGGCTGACCCAAAGATCAATTTCACAGTATTAGCTAGACCAGCCTCGGCTGACGCCTTGCGTGAATTTGGAGTTGAGGTAAAATGTGACGGCCTTCTATCTATTGTGCATCCGCATGTGATAACAGACATTGTCGATGCACCAGATGCAGACCTGGTCGTAATAGGGGTTAAGGCATATGCACTTGACGAAGCCATTCAGGTCATCCGCACACGGTATGACAGGAATGTTCCCGTACTTTCTGTGCTTAATGGAGTGAGGCACGTGGATCTATTAAGGTCAAAATTTGTCAACGTTCTATTTGCTACCATCTGTTATAATGCCTACCGCGAGCTGCCATATAGGTCCGTTGCACTGTCGCGGGGCCCATTGGTGTTCACATCATCTCGAGGAACAGAAAAACATATAAGGCGAGAGGTGTTTGCCCTGATGAAAGGAAAGGTTGAGGTGATACAGCATAGTGACCCTTTTGATGTGGCTTGTAACAAGATGGTCATCAATCTTGGGAATGCCCTAATGAGCTTAGTTGGATTTCATGAGAACCGCGACCGTGACCTCAAGGAACTGCAGCATCTGTCAGCTCATTTGTTCTGGGAAGGAGTTCTGGTGATGAAGGCAAATGGAGTGAAGGAAGTGGACATGCCTGGCCTTCCTTCATGGAGATTATTGAAATGGAGCCTTTTGCTACCTCAGTTCATTACAGTGCCAGTTTTCAGAAAGAAAATGGCTCTTTCTGCTATAAACAGCATGGCTCAGGATGTAGATCGGGGAACACTTACAGAAATAGAAGAGATCAATGGCCAATTTCTGACCATGGCCAAAAAGACCAAGATCAGTGTGCCATACAATAAGGCTGTTTACGATCTTTTCAAAGAATGGTCAGCCTCCAAAACAGCATCACTTTCACCGACTGAGGTGCTCGCAAAAGTCAGATCTGCCTCCAAGAGATAACGCAGGTGATTGCATAGCACCAACAGTCCCTTATCGTAAGTGATGTTGTTGGTTATGATGAGATGAGCCTCATCACGGTATGGTTTCAGAAACTTCTTGAATGACGGTAGTACATGATTGTCCCATTGATAACGTACGGTCTGCTCTGAATAACCACGCTCTTCTGCATCACGCAAAATTCTGCGCTGCAACTTGATGTCTTCCCGAACATCCAAATAGACTCTGAGATCCAGCAAGGCACGAATCTCTTTGTAGTGAAACACAAAAAGGCCCTCTACCACTATAATAGGCGCAGGCAGTATGGTAATGGTCTTTGGAGAATGGAGAGGATTATTGAACGTGTACTCCTGTTTTTGAATAGAACGCCCCATAATAAGTTCTCTTACATCATGACAGAACAGTTCGCGGTCTATCGAGGTGGGCAGGTCGTAGTTGACCTCACCTTTGCTGTCACAGGTCTGTTGATCTTGAGGTTTGTAGTAGTTGTCCTGTGAGACGACACAAAGACTGCCTTCGGGCATACTCTCTTGCAATTGCCTCAAAAAGGAGGTTTTACCCGATGCGCTTCCGCCAGCAATTCCTACAACATATCTATTGGATGAGGCGTGAATCATACTGGTTAGGGTCAGAATTGGGTGCGGCCAAAAATAGTCAGTATGTCGTTGTCACTTTAATAGAGCATTCCTTTGAATACGCTTGTTCTTGTTGGGTTCAAAGCACACAATGGTTGTTAATTTCGCCCACAGGGCATGGCTAATGATTAGGTGGAGGAGTTCAAACTGAACATAGCAGACAAAGAGTCACTTCAGCAATATCTGTGGGAGCACGGTAGGCTTTCAACAGATGAACTTGTTGTGGGGCTCGAAAGTGCTGGTGAGGGGAATATGAACTGTACATTAAGGGTTACTGCGCCCAGTGGTAGTATAATCCTTAAACAGTCCCGCCCATTTGTGGAACGCTATCCGGGAATTCCGGCACCCGCAGACAGAATATATTTCGAGGAACAGTTCTACAGTATTGTTCGCAGTGACTCACTTTTTCGAGCGTACACCCCAAAAGTCTTGTGGTCAGACCATGGCAATCACCTTTTGGCCTTAGAGGATTTAGGCCAAAGCACTGACTTCACATGCATGTACTCAAAAGGGTACAGCGTTTCAAAAGGGGACATACTTTCCATTGCCAAGGGGCTTTCTGAGCTGCACTATCGGTTCAATGTGGACACAGTGAAACAACGCATTTCCAATATGGAAATGCGTAAACTCAATCACGAACACATTTTTGTGATTCCACTTTTAGAAAATAATGGGCTGAATCTGGATATGGTCTGTCCTGGATTGCAGGTGGCCACCGATCGTTTTCGTAGTGATGACAAGTTGAAGGCTGTGGCCACTGAGCTTGGTAGGATTTATCTTGATGACACAGGAACGGCATTGATCCATGGTGACTATTACCCTGGAAGTTGGCTCAATACCAAGCAAGGGTTCCGCATTATTGACCCTGAATTCTGTTTCTTCGGTCATCCAGAGTTTGAGTTGGCAGTGGCAGTTGCTCACTTGAAGATGGCACAGCAACCTGATAATCTTCTTAAGGACCTGTTCATCTATTACCATTTCGACAAACAGTTTGACGGTTCGCTTTTTACAAAGTTTGCTGGTATGGAGGTGATTCGCAGACTTATTGGTGTGGCACAGCTTCCGTTGGAGCTCGACCTGCAAGAGAGGCTCGATCTTTTGGACGAGGCGCGCCAATGGGTATTGAAAGGATGAACTATTGCATTGCGTACCTGATCACAGTTATCTGTTTGATCTGTCATATCGGGAAGGCGCAGCAGCGGATATGGGTCGACACAGATATCCGATCAGGGAAAATGAATGGCGATATGGACGATGCCATTGCCATGCTGATGCTATTGGATGATACAACTATTCAGATTGAAGGCATCAGCTTTGTTCATAATGTGAACTATGCCGATAAGGTGACCCGAAAGCTATTATCTTGGTTTGGAGGTGAAAAATCAATACCCTTGTTCAAGGGAGCAACGTCCATAAAACAAGTTGGTGCATCAAATAAGGCTACTGAAGCAATCATAGCGGCATTGGAAAAAGGTCCGATGAAGATTCTTGCTTTAGGGCCTGCTACCAATATTGCAACTGCACTGAAAGCTCGCCCTGACCTTAGGTCAAATGTCCAAGAGATTGTTTTCTGTGCCGGACGAAGGCCTGAAATGGTATTCAGTCCTGCGGGAAAGGCCCGCTTCAGCGATTACAATTTCGATCTCGACTCCATTTCAGGCAGACTTCTACTACAGACCTCTGTGCCCATAACATTGGCGGGATATGACTGTGCTGACAGCCTTTACATCACTCATGTGGATTACGCCCACCTTAAAGAAAGTGCTCATGCAGGCGACCGCTGGATGTATCGAAAAATGAAACGATGGGAGGGATTCTGGCACACATTTGTTGGAACTGAGAATGGGTTCATTCCATTTGATTGTGCAACGCTTGGCGTTATGCTCTGGTCGGATCTATTTTCGGTTGAAAGGTCGATTCCTGCAGTTGTTCGAATTGACGCCAACGATACCCAGAATACAGTTCGTGGGCCAGTCAAGGCATATCTGCTGGTTGAATGGGGAGCAGTTGGACATCAGGTAGACTATTGCCATCATGTCAATTCTGCCTTCAAGAAGAATGTCATGTATTCCCTTCGCAGGCATGATTGAATTACGCTCTACTTCAGAAATCGCTCTAATAACATCAGATCTTGTTCATTCTTTATCAAACTGCCAAGATGTGGTGGGAGTTTAGTTGCTGCACCGTCATCTTCGTTCTTTAGTAGATCATCGCGCAGCAGTAACGTTATCCAATCAACAAGTTCGCTTGTACTGGGCTTTTTCTTGATGCCATTAACCTTTCTGAGCTTGTAAAAATGGCCCATTGCCCGATCAAGCAATTCCTGTTTTAGCCCTGGATGGTGAACATTCACAATTCTTTTCATCTGTTCCTCGTCAGGAAATCTGATAAAATGGAATAAACATCTGCGCAGGAAAGCATCTGGCAATTCCTTCTCGTTGTTGGAAGTAATGATGACTATTGGCCGCTTTCGTGCCACGATGGTCTTATTCAGCTCGTAGCAGAAAAATTCCATCTTGTCCAACTCCAAAAGCAGATCGTTAGGGAATTCTATATCCGCCTTATCAATCTCATCGATAAGCAATACCACAGATTCCTCCGAATCAAAGGCTTCCCAAAGCTTGCCCTTCATGATATAATTGGCAATATCATGAACCTTTTCGCTTCCCAATTGGCTGTCGCGCAATCTGCTCACAGCGTCATATTCATACAGTCCTTGCTGGGCCTTGGTGGTCGATTTGATATGCCAAGCTATAAGGCGCTTGCCAAGGGCTTTGGCCACTTCATGGGCCAAAAGGGTCTTGCCTGTGCCAGGCTCACCTTTTATCAGCAATGGTTTTTGAAGGTGAATTGCAGCATTTACAGCCACCTGAAGTTCCTGTGATGCTATGTAATGTTCGGTTCCTTGAAATTGCATGTTCAATTTATTGATGTTACGCGTTCCAGATGGCCCAACTTGCTTCGGCCTGAAGATGAAGCATATTCAGTCCATTGCACACCGTGGCACCACGGTCCAGTCCAGCTTTCAAAAATAACGTCTCCATTGGGTTGTAGACCATATCATAAAGGAGATGTCCTTTTCCAATAGCTCCATAAGGCAGGTCGGGACGCGAATCGATTTTTGGATACATGCCAACAGGCGTGCAGTTAATTATCACGTTATGAGAGGCAATGATATCGGTAGTGAGGTTAGCATAGGTGATACTGCCAAGGCTACTATGGCGCGATACCGTTAGGCATTCGATGCCAAACCCGGTCAATACATGGCGTGCAGCTTTAGCTGCGCCACCAGTGCCAAGTATTAATGCCCTATCTTGACCAGAGGCAAGGAGGGGTGAAATACTCTCGCGAAATCCGATGACGTCCGTGTTGTACCCCACAAGGTGAAGGCCTTTAGCGCGATGCTCAATCCGTATGGTGTTGACCGCCCCAATGGTTGCAGCCTCTTCGTCCAATGCATTGAGAAAAGGAATGATAGCAGTCTTGTAGGGAGTGGTAACATTAACGCCCCGTAAAAGTTGGTCATGGTTAAGTGTCAACAGAGCATCCACAATGGTCGGCACATCAATGTTGACATATTCTGCATCTATGTCAAGTTCCTTGAATCGCCCTTCAAAATAGCCTTTAGAGAAAGAATGTGAAAGAGGATGCCCAATAAGGCCATATCGTTTCATGCACGTTCAGCGGCCTTTTCCATGATGAAAACCAAGAGAAATCCAGCTATGCAACAGATTATGGCCCACATTACTAAAGCAGGTTCTCCATTGATCATTTCAAAATTGGCTGGACTCACATTGTGTTCCAAGAATGGCACCTCTTCTCCATGGCTGTTCATCCTGTATTGGGTCACTTCTTTCCATGGCCAAACCTTGTTAAGTGATCCGACCATGAATCCCGTAAGTGCAGCCATTGTACCGTGATAGGCCTTCTTGAACAGCCAAGTAAGGAAGTAGGAGAACGAAATGATGCCAACCGCACAACCTGCTATGAAAACTGAAAGCGTAGTGCCATTGGAAAGCATGGCATCCACATCAAAGGATTTCAATGCATCTACAAATGCGCTGATACTGCCAAGAATGGAGGCATAAGCACCAAGTAACAATAGTATGAAGCTACCAGAAATGCCCGGTAATATCATGGCGCAGATCGCAATGGCACCAGAAAGGAATACATAAAGAAGACCATCAGGAATCTGAGATGGGGCTGCAATTGTGATGTAGTAGGCAAATGCAGCACCAAGAGCAAGTAACACCACGTTGGTCACATTCCAATGCTTGATGTATTTGGCAATGATGACCGTTGATGCTATTATCAATCCGAAAAAGAAGGCCCAGACCAAGATAGGGTAGGTGGTGAGCATAAACGTGATGCCTTTTGCCAACGTGATGATACTGGTGAATATTCCACCAAGTAGCGCAAGAAGAAAATTACCGTTCAATGCTTTCCAAGCAGCCTTAAATCCTTCATTTTTCCAGGTCAGCAGCAGCGTGGGCTTCACACCTTTGATGGTGTCCAAAAGCTCTTGATAGATACCTGTTATGAAAGCGATGGTGCCGCCAGACACCCCTGGCACAACATCAGCAGCACCCATTGCGAGGCCTTTGAGATAAAGCAGTCCGTAAAAGCGACTGCCACGTTGGTCTTTCTCCATCAATATTTCTCCATTGAATTGTCCACTTGGTCGGCCCATGCAAGTATGCCACCTTTCAGGTTGTAAAGGTTCTCCATTCCAAATCTGGACTCGAGGGCGTTCACAACATTGGCTGAACGGCCTCCGCTGCGGCATTGCATGATGACAGGCACATCTGTGCGCAGTTCACCAACTCGGGTCAGTATCTCATTCATGGGAATATGTAGTCCGCCTATGTTGCACACTTCCAGTTCCCAGCTTTCGCGAATGTCAACCACCTGAATATCTTCTTTGGCGTCCAATTTCGCTTTTAGTTCCTTTACTGTTATCTCTTTCATGGATTTATCTTTTGGGATCTGAACTGTTTTATTGGCATCAATATCGTCAGGAAGCTGGTTGAAGAACGTATCGCCACGCAACCCCAATCGCAAGGTTTCGAGCGGGACTATGTCGCTGGGGGCGATGTTACCCAGATTTACGTTGGGGCCAAGCAGATTGATGAACCATACCTGCTGCTCCTTCTGCGGTGCTTCCCAAAGCACTTTGTCCGCAGGGACAACGCCAAGGATCTTATGGATGAGTGAGGTGTGTGCCGAGCCATTAGGTCTGTAAATGCCAACTGTACCGCTTTCGCGCGCTTCAGCGATTACTTTCCAAGAACCCGCATCCAGCTCTGCAAGCATCATTTTCTTCCATTTGTTCGGATGAATGATGATACCCGATTCTTTAGAGCCCACCTCGCTTAATGTCACGAACTCGCTTGATAGAATATGTATCAGTTCACATTTCTTACTGTGGTGCAGTGAAATAGAACCGTCTGAAACCTCGACCATTTCTATGCCTAGGCTACGCACCATGCGTCTGTAATCATCGAAAAGACCACGGATGATGTAGGCCTCAAAAAGCGTTCCGCCCAGATAGACATCAATACCTGCATCTCTGTAGAGCTTCACTTTTGCCTTGATGTCGCGCCCAACGAAGGAGGTGCCGAATCCCAGTTTCACCAGATCTGTAA
>JBFYQB010000194.1:0-17541 GCA_041302955.1 Flavobacteriales bacterium | reverse complement strand
ATCCCGAAGCTGCGTCTCAAGTTGGAGGGCTACTATCAGCATGTGTATGCCATGCCGGTGCAGCAACGACCCTCACATTTCAGCTTGGCCAACGCGGGCGAGAGCATTGGCGACATTCAGGTGGCCGACAGCCTTGCGCACAACGGCATAGGGAGCAACATGGGTGTGGAACTGACCGTGGAGAAGTTCTTCAGCCGTGGGTATTACTTCCTGTTCTCCGGCTCGCTCTACAACAGCACCTACCGCGCCAGTGAAGGCCTATGGCGTAACACAGCCTTCAACGGCAACCACGGCATCAGCGCCTTGGGCGGCTACGAACTGAAACTGAGCAGGAAGAACACCTTGGCCTTCGACAGCCGCATCACATGGCGGGGTGGAATGCGCTACGTACCCATCGACCTCGATGCCTCCATTGCCGCAGGCCAGCGGGTGCTAAACACCGACCGCGCCTATGAGAAGAAGCTGCCCGATTACTTCCGTGCCGATTTCAAGGTGAGTTTCGCCTTCAACGGCAAGCGGGCCTCCCACAGCCTCGCCCTCGACTTTCAGAACATCTTCAACACAAGGAACGTGTTCAGCCGCACCTACAATGCCTCAACCGAGAGCATCGAGACCAAGTATCAGTTGGGTTTTCTACCACTGGTGAATTATAGGGTGGAGTTTTAATTGAACTCGCTTGAATCCCAAACGGCATGAATAACCCGTTCTGAAGATGTCCATAACAAGGAGCGAATTTGAAAGATAGCAGCAGCTGATCACTGCCACGGGGAACTCAACTATTCCCCAAAAAACTCCTTCTGGAGAATGATGATCAACGCCATGCCGCACGTGATGGCAGCATCAGCAATGTTGAACACGGGGCGGAAGAAGAGGAAATGCTCGTTGGCCCACATCGGGAACCATGAAGGAAAATGACCTTCCACCAATGGGAAATAGAACATGTCGACCACGCGGCCATACAGGAATGGCGCGTAGCCACCATCGGCTGGGAACAGCGTGGCCACCTGACCATAGCTTTCGGAGAACAGCATGCCATATATGGCTCCGTCAATGATGTTGCCCACCGCACCAGCAAACACCAGCGAGATGGCCACAATGGCACCGTTGCTGGCTCCTTTCTTCACCATGATGTGCAGGTAGTAGGCCAGTCCCACAGCGGCCAACATGCGGAACAGACTGAGGGCAAGTTTGCCCCAATCGCCTCCGAGCTCCATCCCGAAGGCCATGCCCATGTTCTCCGTGAAATGGATGATGAACCATGGGAATATCTCGAATTCCTGCCCCAGCATCATGTGCGTCTTCACCCAGAACTTAAGGCCTTGATCGGCCAGAAGCACAGCGAAAACAATGGCAAGAGCTTTTTTCATCAATATGCGAATGAGACAATCTAGAGGCGGATACAAGAGCATTTCGAGCGGACTCCAATTCGCTCATTGCTCTAATTCGCTTATTGCAAACTACTGTGCGTTCTTCGCTTCGATGCTCAACGTAGCATGGGGAACAATGCGAAGGCGTTCCTTGCTGATGAGGTTTCCAGTAACGCGGCAAACGCCATACGTTCCGTTCTTGATGCGGATAAGGGCGTTCTCCAAGCTCTGCACGAACTTCTGCTGACGGGCGGCCAATTGGTTCACTTCCTCGCGGCTTAGCACCTCCGAACCATCATCCAACAATTTGAATGAAGGCGAAGTGTCTTCAGTTCCATGGTCGTCCTTGTGCGAAAGTTGGTCGAGCAACAATTGCAGGTCTTCCTTGGCCTTTGCCAATTTTTCGTCTATGATGCCTTTGAACTCTTGAAGCTCATCTGAGGAGTAGCGGGTCTTTTCTGACATGATGTTTTGGTATTTATTGAACGGGGATGATCTGAATTTCGGTGTCTATGCCTTCCAGCAATTCGACCGGTGTAGTATTTCCTGTGGGAAGCTCTGCGAGAAGGTCAAGCCGCTCGGCCAGTGTTTCAGCGCAAATATATCCAAGATTGTCGGCCACAGACTGCGCTATCTGAGGGGTCGAACGCACCTCGATACGGATGCGGTCGGTGACCTCCAAACCACTGTCTTTGCGGAGGTTCTGGATACGGTTCACCAGTTCTCGGGCAAGGCCCTCGTTGTAAAGTTCATCGGTGATGGTGACGTCCAAGGCCACAGTGATGCCGCCTTCCGATGCCACCGACCAGCCCGGAATGTCCTTGCTCACGATCTCCACGTCTTCCAAGGTCAACGCCACCTCCTGCCCTTCGGCCATGATGCGGAACTGTCCTTCGGCCTCCAAGGTGGCGATGTCGGTGTGCGTCATCTTCAGTACTTCGGCAGCGATGGACTTCATGATCTTGCCGTGCTTGGGGCCGAGCGTCTTGAAATTGGCCTTGATGCTCTTATCGATCACACCCGAATTGGCCGCCAAGTATTCGATGGCCTTTACGTTCACCTCGCTGAGGATGAGGTTCTCCACCGCGCGCAACTGCCGCTCGAACGTAGCATTGGCAACAGGGATCATCAGCTTGGCCAATGGTTGGCGCACACGCTGCTTTTCTTTCTTGCGGATGCTGAGCACGAGCGAAACCACGCGTTGCGCCACATCCATACGCTGCTCCAGATCGGTGTCAATGGCCGAAGTATTCGCAACAGGCATAGTGGAAAGATGTACCGATTTGGCCTCCACTTTTCCCGTCACCTCATTTAGGTCGCGGAACAAGCGGTCGGCATAGAAAGGTGCAATGGGGCTCATCAGGTGCGCCACCACGTCCAAGCAGGCGTAAAGCGTCTGGTAGGCAGATGATTTGTCGGTGGAAGGTTCGCCTTTCCAGAAACGTCTGCGGCACAGGCGTACATACCAATTGCTCAGGTGGTCGTTCACAAACTCCTGAACAGCACGTCCAGCCTTCTTCGGCTCATATTCATCGTAGTGCGCATCCACCTCCGCGATGAGCGAGTTAAGCTTCGAAATGACCCAGCGGTCTATCTCTGGCCTATCGTTCAGCGGCACTTCCTTCTCCGAGAAATCGAAACCATCGATGTTGGCGTAAAGCGCGAAGAAGCCATAGGTGTTGTAGAGCGTTCCGAAGAACTTGCGTTGCACCTCACCGATGCCCTCGAGGTCGAACTTGAGGTTGTCCCAAGGCTCGGCATTGGTGATCATATACCAGCGCGTGGCATCGGGGCCGAACTTGCTGATGGTGCTGAACGGATCGACCGCATTGCCGAGGCGTTTGCTCATCTTCTGCCCCACTTTATCAAGCACAAGGCCATTGCTCACCACGTTCTTGAACGCCACCGAATCGAAGCACATCGTAGCAATGGCGTGCAGGGTGAAGAACCAACCACGGGTCTGATCCACGCCTTCGGCAATGAAATCGGCTGGGTAGTATTTCTTCCCGTCTACCAGTTCCTTGTTCTCGAAGGGATAATGCAACTGCGCATACGGCATGGCGCCCGAATCGAACCACACATCAATGAGGTCGGCTTCGCGCTTCATCGGCTTGCCCGAATCCGATACGAGGATGATATCATCCGCATAAGGTCTATGCAGATCGAACGACTGGTAATTCTCTTTCGAGAAATCGTTCGGAGTGAATTTCTCCAACGGATTCATGGTCATCACGCCCACTTTTACAGCCTTGGCGCACGCATCCTTCAATTCCTCTACAGAACCGATGCAAAGGGTCTCCAAACCATCCTCGGTGCGCCAGATGGGCAATGGGATTCCCCAGAACCTGCTGCGCGAAAGGTTCCAGTCCTGCAGGTTCTCCAGCCAGTTGCCGAAGCGGCCAGTACCCGTGCTTTCGGGTTTCCAGTTGATGGTCTTGTTAAGGGTGATGAGCCTGTCCTTCGCTGCGGTGCTCTTGATGAACCACGAATCTAGCGGGTAATAAAGGATGGGCTTGTCAGTGCGCCAGCAATGCGGGTAACTGTGTTCGTACTTCTCCACACGGAAAGCGCGGTTCTGCTCCTTCAGTTTGATGGCGATGCGCTCGTCCACGCTGAGGTAGTTGTCGCGGCCCTGCTTCTTCTTCTCAATCTCAATTTCCTCTGCCGACAGATATTCCGCCTTAACGTATTCGCCAGCGAAATCCGTCACCTCTGGGCGGAAACGGCCTTGCAGGTCTACCAACGGGACCATGGTACCCTGTCCATCATCCACCAACATTGGACTGATGCCAGCGGCCTTTGCCACGCGCATGTCGTCCGCACCGAAAGTGGGGGCTATGTGAACGATGCCTGTGCCATCCTCAGTGGAGACAAAATCGCCCGCGATCACCTCGAAGGCTCTGCCTTCGGGCTGAGAGTAAGGCATCAGTTGCTCGTAGGTGATGCCAACGAGCGCTGCGCCTTTGAACTCAGCAATCAATTCAAAGGGAACAGCCTTATCGCCCGCCTTGTAATCGGCAAGAGCGATGGCCGCATTCTCTGCCTTGAACCATTTCCCGACCAATTCGTTGGCGAGAATGACCGTCACAGGCTTGAAGGTGTATTGATTGAAGGTCTTGACCGCCACATAGTCAATCTTCTCGCCTACAGCCAAAGCGGTATTCGAGGGAAGTGTCCAAGGCGTGGTGGTCCAAGCAAGGATGAAACACTCACCTCCGAATTTGGCATCCAATGCTGGAGCGCGGAACTGCGCCACCACGGTCGTATCCTTCACGTCCCGATACGTCCCGGGTTGGTTCAGCTCGTGCGAACTGAGACCCGTTCCGGCCTTGGGCGAATAGGGCTGAATGGTGTAGCCCTTGTAGAGCAGTCCTTTCTTATAGAGGTCGCTGAGGAGCCACCAAACGCTTTCGATGTAGGTGTTCTCGTAGGTGATGTATGGGTTCTCCATATCCACCCAGTAGCCCATCTTGCGAGTGAGGTCATTCCAAACGTCCGTGTATTTCATCACGGCTTTGCGGCATGCCTCATTGTATTCGGCAATGGTGATGGTCTTACCAATGTCCTCTTTGGTAATACCCAGTTCCTTCTCCACGCCCAGTTCGATGGGCAGCCCGTGGGTGTCCCATCCCGCCTTGCGCTTCACTTGGAATCCTTTCAGCGTGCGATGGCGGCAGAAGATGTCCTTGATGGTGCGGGCCATCACGTGGTGGATGCCCGGCATTCCGTTGGCCGATGGTGGCCCTTCGTAGAACACGAATGGAGGGCAACCCTCGCGGGTGTCCACACTCTTGCGGAAAGTATCCTCCGCATCCCACAGCGTAAGCATTTCTTCCGCTATTGCGGGAAGGTCAAGTTGCTTGTAGACGGGATATTCTTTGGACATGGGTCTCAAAATGAGGGCGCGAATTTAGACATAAAAAAAGGCCACGGACATTGCTGCCCGTGGCCTGGTGACTGCCTGAAGATCAACCCCTCAATCAGTTCGGCAGAATCACCTTATCAAGAACGTGGACTACGCCATTCGCACCTTGAACATCTGTAGCAACAATGTTTGCCACCCGATTGTTCTCGTCAGTGATACTTGCACCTCCGGTAAGGCCAATGGTAAAGGTTCCACCGTTCAATGTAGTTACTACCTGACCCTCCGAAAGTGCCGCTGCACGAACGTTTGCGCCAACTACGTGGTAAGTAAGAACTGCTTCGAGTGTGGCCACTGGAATATCGTTGAGCGAAGCTACACCTAATTCAGTGAGTAAGGCAGCAAAAGCAGCATTTGTTGGAGCAAATACTGTGAACGGACCTGCACCAGAAAGAATTTCCACGAAATCGGTGGTCAGGTCTGGACGGGTAAGTGCCTGCACCAGGATGCTGAAGTCAGGATTTGAAGTAGCGAATGTTACCACAGTTGGCAGTCCGATGACCTCATCGATCACATGCACCACTCCGTTAGAAGCATCCACATCGGCAGTTGCCACCGCAGCACCACCATTAAGTGTCACACCACCAGAAGTGTTCACAAACAAGCTGATGTTTGCAGTTGTTGCACCGAAAGTTGCCAGCGTGCTCACGTAACCTGTTGTGAGGTCTGCGGCCTTCAACTCAGAACCTACAACGTGGTTGAGCAGAATCTGAGTAAGAAGATCTACTGGAACTTCATCTACCGAAGCGAAGCCATTCGCAGTTAGGAATGCGCTGAAAGCAGCATTGGTCGGGGCAAACACGGTAAGATTAGCATTCTCATCGCTCAATTCGTCCACCAGTCCGGCCCGTGTAGCGGCAGCAACAAGGCTTGAAAGGTCTGCATTGCCTTGGGCAAGCTCAACTATATTCTGTTCTTCAACAATCACATCATCGTCATCTTCGCTGCAGGAAGAAAAAGACACTACAGCGCCCAAGAATAGGGCAGGCAAAAGGAATTTCACTGTTTTCATTTTGTCGTTTGGTTAAAGGTTAGGACAAGAGAACAGCGCTGAGATTTATTTTGTTTAACATATATCAATATTTCTTCAACAATAATTTTCCCGTTCGATGCTTGATCGTCTACAACGCAATGTTTTCGGCACTTTCAGCGCAGCAAGCTAAAATCAGAATATTGCACCAGAGGATGTAAAGGATGTCCAGACGGGCTGCACGCCCTTCTAGGAACACCGTACATTTGCAGCCCTTTTTCACAATTCGGCATAGTTTACAATGAGAATCATCATAGCAGGGGCGGGGGACGTTGGATTTCACCTTGCCAAACTGCTGGCTCAGGAAAATCAGGACATCGTACTCATTGATAAAGATGAGGAACGGCTGAAATACGCCTCAGACCACCTGGACATCTCCACGATAAAGGGAAATGCGATCTCTTACAGTGTGCTGGAAGAAGCCAATGTGAGCAAGGCCCGTTTGGTGATAGCAGCCACAGATAGCGAAGAGGCCAACATCAGCACCTGCATCATTGCCAAACATTTGGGGGCGAAACAGACCATTGCCCGAGTGCGCAACGCTGAGTTTCTGCTGAAGCGGGAGAAACTTGACCTTGTGAAGCTTGGAATTGACGAGATCATCAGCCCTGAGACACTGGCCGCTCGCGAAATAAAGCGCCTGCTGAAGGACGTGGCCTTCACAGATTGGTTCGAATTCGATCAGGGACTGCTGAACCTTGCAGGAATAGCATTGGATGAGAACAGCCCATTGATAGGCAAGACCATTGCCGAATCGGCCTATCTGAACCCTGATCGAAATTTCCTGACCGTGGCCATTTTGCGGGCCAATCGCACCATCATACCCCGCAGCATAGAGACCTTTCACGTAGGCGATCACGTTTATTTCATTGCCCAGCCTGAATCTGTGGACCGCATCATGGCGCTATCTGGCAAAGTGCGCAAACGCATTAAGAATGTTATGATACTGGGTGGCGGCCGAGTGGGCTTTCATACAGCCCGCAAACTGTCTGTGCGCCACAATGTGAAACTCATTGAAAGCAATAAGGCGCGTTGCTTTGAACTTGCCGACCAGCTGGAAGGCACGTTGGTGATACATGGCAACGGCAGCAACGTGGAACTCCTTATGGAAGAAGGCATCGATCAGATGGATGCATTCATTGCTGTAACAGAGAACTCGGAGACCAACATCATCTCATGTCTGGTGGCCAAGAACCATGGTGTGAAAAAGACCATCGCCTTGGTCGAGAACATGGACTACATCCATCTGTCTCAGAACATTGGAGTGGACACAATGATCAACAAGAAACTGATAGCGGCCAACTTCATCTTCAGGTATATCCGTCAGGGGGAGGTGATATCGCTCACCAGCCTTCACGGGGTGGATGCGGAGATCGTGGAGTTTGAAGTGGGTGAGAATTCAAAAGTGACGGGAAGGTCGCTTCGGGAGATATGTTTTCCTAAAACCTCCATTGTAGGCGGTGTTATCCGCCATGGCAAGAGCATCACGCCCAATGGTGACTTTGTGTTTCAGGCCATGGACCATGTGGTAGTGCTGGCCAAACCGGAGTGTATTCATAAAATGGAGAGTTTCTTCTCATGAACCTTGGGCTTAGGGTAGTGACACATGTGCTGGGCCTTTTGCTCATGCTCAATGGTGCGTTCATGTGGATGTGTCTGCCTGCAACATTCTATTACCACACGGCCGACCTATGGCCGATACTGATAAGCGGTGCGGTCACCTTGGGAATCGGATTTGCAGCTTGGGCCTTGAACCGTCCGAAGGAAAAGCCCAACATCAAGAAGCGTGAGGCTTTTCTGATTGTAACCCTTGGATGGGTGGTCATGTCGGCTTCGGGATCGTTGCCTTATCTGCTTAGCGGCAGTATCGCCACATTCACCGATGCGTTCTTTGAGACCATGTCGGGTTACACCACAACGGGGGCCACACTTATCACTGACCTGGATGCCATTGCCCCTGACATTTTGCTTTGGCGCAGTGTGACCCATTGGATAGGCGGTATGGGCATCATCGTGCTTGCGGTGGCCATCCTTCCTATTCTAGGCATTGGTGGTATGCAGCTTTTCGGGGCAGAGGCCTCGGGCATCACTACCGACAAGATATCGCCACGCATAACCGACACGGCCAAGCGGCTGTGGTTCATCTATCTGGGACTTACCATTGCCCAGATCATCTGTTTAGGGCTTGCAGGCATGAGCTGGTTCGAGAGCATCTGCCACAGCTTTGCCACTGTGGCCACTGGAGGTTTTGGCACGCGAGACGACAGTATGGCCAGCTTCTCGCCACTCATCCAATACATAACTGCATTGTTCATGATGATGGGCGGGATAAATTTTCTGCTCTATTATTTTCTGCTCAAAGGCCGTTTGTCTCGACTGTGGAAGGATGACGAGCTTCGCGCCTATCTCTTCGCCATCGGTATGCTGACTGCCATCGTGATGGTGTATGTGATCCAGTTCACCGATCTCGGGTTGGAAGCATCGTTCCGACATGCCCTCTTTCAGGTCATCTCCATTATCACCACCACAGGATTCATTACGTCCGATTACACGCTGTGGGGGCCTGCCATGAATCTGTTGTTCTTCCTGATGCTTTTCTGTGGGGCAATGGCAGGTAGTACCACGGGCAGTATCAAAATAGTGCGCCATGTGGTGCTGATAAAGAACATGGTGCTTGAGCTGAGGCGTCAGTTGCATCCATCGGCCATATTGCCTGTACGGCTCAACGGCCGATCGCTTCAGCAAGAGGTTGCCAATCAGGTCACCACCTTTGTTATGGTCTATATTATGCTGTGGGTTATGGGATCGCTCATCGTCACCTTCAATGGTGTAGAAATAACCACCGCTATGAGTGCCGTGGCCACCTGCATGGGCAATGTGGGGCCGGGGCTTTCGGGCGTGGGGCCAGCCACCAACTTCGCAAAGCTGCCCGACATCACCACATGGACCCTGAGTTTCGCCATGCTGCTGGGCCGACTGGAACTCTTCACCGTGCTCATCCTCCTTACGCCCTATTTCTGGCGCAGCCGCGGATAGGTGATGATGGGAAACAAGCGCTCTGCAGCACATGGTACAGTTCACCGTCCGACTTGATAGAATAGATTCTGACCTCTGGCAGTTCCTGTTCCGTGTGGACAAGGACATGGCCGAGCAGTTCATTGAGGGCGACAATAGGCGCGTCATCTGCACCATCAACGGGGTGGTGCGCTACCACTCGGCATTGCTGCACGATGGCCTTGGCGGCTACATTATCCTGCTGAATCAGGAACGCAGAAATCTACTGGGTCTGTATCAGGGCGACACCTTCACTGTGCAGCTCGAAAAGGACACATCGGAATATGGCATGCCCATGAGCGAGGAATTTCGCGAGGTGCTGGATCAGAAACCCGATGCCGACCGCATTTTCCACACGCTTACTCCCGGCAAGCAACGCACGCTGATGCACCTCTCGGACAACGTGAAGAACGCGGACATCCGCATCAGACGCGCCTTGGTGGTCACCGACCATCTGATACACAAGAAAGGCAGCATCGATTTCAAATTGCTGAACGAGGAATTGAAGGCTGCAAACCGTGCAGCCAGCCGAGGCTGACATCTCAAAACTTAAAACCCTAAGTTTGTGAGGATGACCAAGGACGATCTGCCCTATTTGAGTATTGACGTCCGCAGGAGGATATTGAAGGACGACCCTGACGCTTTTGACAAGCGGTGGCTTGCAATGAAGTATGTGCGGTGGATAGTGCACGAGATCATCTTTGGCACAGACACCCGTTGGGGCAAGAAGTTCGATGTCTTGCTGCTGTATGCCATCGTTGCAAGCCTCGGGGTGGTGATGGCCGTGAGCCTTGCCGACATAGATGGCCGAGCATATGTGCTGCTCACAGGCATGGAATGGGCCTTCACCATCGTCTTCACCATAGAGTACTTTGCCCGCGTGTGGTCGTCCGACAATCCGCGCAAATACATCTTCAGCTTCTTTGGCCTGATCGACCTGCTGTCCATAGCACCTACCTACTTGGGGCTCTTCATCACTGGGCCGCAGTTTCTGGTGGTGTTGCGCACCATACGCCTGCTCAGGGCATTCCGTATCTTGAAGTTGGCGCGCTATGTGCGCGGTGCCGAGGTATTGATGAGCGCCTTGGCCGCATCCAAGGAAAAAGTGTTGGTGTTCCTATCTGCTGTCATCACGCTGGTGTTCATCCTTGGCACCCTGATGCACGTGATAGAAAGTGGGCAGAACGGATTTGACAACATCCCGAAAAGCGTCTATTGGGCGGTGATAACGCTGACCACCGTAGGCTATGGCGACATTGTACCGATGACAGCACTTGGCAAATTCGTAGCCTCGGCCATCATGATACTTGGCTATGGAATCATTGCCATACCTACTGGTCTTGTGGGCGTGGAGATGGCCAAGGCCGAAAAGGCCGACCGCACAGTAAAATGCACTCGCTGCGCGGAGGACGAACATCTGGCAGAAGCCCGCTACTGCCATCGCTGTGGTGAGCGGATGGGCACCGACACCTGACAACGTGCGCCACGCAGCCTACATACTGCTCCTGCTCCTTATAGGCAACTTGCCGTCCGTGGCGCAGATAAGCTGCCCAGCCATGGCGATAACACGGCCCAAGGTGAGCCAGAAAAGGATGGTGAGCGGATTTGGGAGCTTCCGTTCGGGCAATGGCAAACAGGGCCAGATGGGTGATTTTTTTGCCACACGCACCAAGAACCCCAAGAAGGCCCGCGAATTCTCTGAGTTCTCCACCAAGGGCGGCCGTGCGCGGTTCTTTCGCGACATGGACGAGTTTGCCACCAAGCGGCAGGGCGGTAGCGGCAAGTATAGGAGCTTTGACGAGTTCAGTACCCGAAGCCGTAACGGGAGGTTCCGAGATTTTGACGAGTTCACAGCCAAAAGACAGGCCGAGGGCAGGGCCCGAACACGCCACAGCGCAGGCAAGGCATCGCGCGGATTTCATCGCAGCGCACAACGGGTAAGGTCGCAGGACTCACGCAGTGCCCGCGGGCGTGCCAACAAAAAAGACCATTCGCCCTTCTCCATCACCATTGCCCCAGCTGCCGGAGAGATTCAGCACCGGGAGCCCCAGATGGATTTGTGGGGCGACACCTTAGGCAAGCGCGGCCGCAAGGGGAAACGCAAGATGGTGCCTCTACCCGAGGCCAAGGAGAAAGAATAGCAGGAATGCCACCAGTTGATGGGCGCATGCCCAGACAGCGAAGAATGGTGCATGCATTAAGTAGATTTACGGCCATGATGCACCTTGACCTTACTCAGAAACACGCCATGGTATGTGGCAGCACAGCTGGCATTGGCAAAGCCGTTGCCTTGCAGATGGCCGCCTGTGGCGCCACGGTGACCCTTGTGGCCCGCAATGCAGAGAAGCTCCATGCCACCTTGGCCCAGCTATCTGCCACGCATGGACAACCGCACGCTATGCTCGTTGCCGACTTTGCACAGCCCGAACAGCTAAAGACCGCCTTGAATGCACATATGGCCACGGGTAGGGAGTATCACATATTGCTCAATAATACGGGCGGCCCAGCAGCGGGCAAGGCGATAGATGCCGACCTGGCCCACTTTGATGCCGCCTTCCGTTCGCACCTGCTATGCAACCATATTCTGACACAGGCCTTGGTGCCGGGCATGAAGAAGCACGGCTATGGGCGCATCATCAACATTATAAGCACATCGGTAAAGGTGCCGTTGGCGGGTCTTGGAGTGAGCAACACCATCCGTGGCGCAGTGGCCAGTTGGAGCAAGACCTTGGCCACAGAGCTTGGGCCGTTCGGTATAACGGTTAACAATGTGCTGCCGGGTGCCACTACCACCGACCGACTTGCATCCATCATCACCAACAAGGCTACGAAGTTGGGTATGGCCCAGCACGATGTAGAGCACGAGATGCTGTCCGAGATACCGGCCGGTCGCTTTGCAACGCCCGAAGAGGTTGCCGCAGCGGCAGTATTCCTTGCCAGCCCTTGGGCGGGCTACATCAACGGCATCAATGTGCCTGTGGATGGCGGAAGAACTGGGTGCCTCTGACGGGTGAGGCAACATCTATCTCCACCTCTGAATAGGCTCTGACGGGTACGGCAACGACCATTCCTTCCCCAGAATGCCCATTGACGGGTATGGCAACATCCATCTCCACCTCTGAATAGGCTCTGACGGATACAGCAGCGACCATTTCCTCCTCAGAATGCCCGCTGACAGGGATTGCTACTATCAGAGTTAATTCACTTTATTTGATGTATATCATTGTAAATAGCAATGTGAATCTACTTTACTATCTGCATAGTTGTGCTATGATACTATTTGATTCGCTTTAACATCTGCATGAATAATCAAATAGCAAAGTGAATTGATTTTTGTTATTGCACAGTAATGAAGCACTAAAAATCGATTCACATCAATCTCTGCATACTCATGCAACTAACGAAGTAAGTTGACATCTATAGATACAATGTCTGTCAATCAACCTATTGAGCCCAATATGTACGCTTACAGGTTCGCAACCGAGCATTTGCACGTCAGAATGCCCAATAACGGGTCGGGTAATAGGCATTTCCTCCAAAGAATAGTCGCTGACGGGTTCGGCAGCATCAATGTTCGGCAGGCATATCGCCAAACAGAAAGAGGCCGCCCCCTGATGGAGGCGGCCTCTTTGTATGTTGGTCGGGAAAAACGGATCAGCGCACCACGGCAACGCGGTCGGAGCGAAGCACGGTGCCGTCCTCGCTGCTCAGACGGTAGATATAGAGCCCCTCGGCCACTCCATCAAGTGGCAGCGCGGCATTGCTGCCTACCAGAACGGTCTGCGCCACACGGCTGCCACTAAGGTCGAACAACTCTACAAAAGCACGGTCGGCACCGCCCATGTTGAAACGGAGCACATCGGCAGTAGGGTTTGGAAAGGCTCCGAACTCGTATGCACGCTCTTCTATGCTCACCACGCCATCGGGCGTGACAACGATCTGGTAGGTATCGAATATGATAGGACCTCCACCAAGGTTGGCAGGAACGGTTGATGCCCACGAACCATTTGGCACAAAGCCGCTCACATCAGGACTTGACGAGTGGATGCGTGCATCAACGGTAATGACCAGCGGATAGATGCCATCGCTGTTGGGGCCGCCACCAATGGCAGCATTCCAAGCAGATTCATCACCGGTAACGTAAGAACATCCCTGAACAGCGGTCTGGTTGGGAACGGTGCCGGTGTTGAACCATGTGCCCATGCTATTGGGCCCAAGGCCAAGGTCGGTGCCATAGGTGGTGCCGGCCGGATTGCCTTCTACGCTCAGCACCTTCGTTGCATCGATATACAGGGTGATGAACGATCCGGGGGTCAAGGGGTTTGCCACCAGCATCTGTGTGTTGGTAACGAGGCTGACTGTACGGGTGTGGCCTCCGCAACCCACGCAGGTGCTTACGGGTGCAAGCACATCAGGAAACATGCCAGGCCCTTGTCCGGCAAACTGCTGGTCGAAGGTGCACTGCGCCATGGAGGCGGCCGCCAGCGTAGTGAATGTAAGGGTGAGTAATGTTTGCTTCATCTGTTATCAGTTTGGGTGACGCACAAAGATATATGGCCGACATGGATGGCAAATACCCGTAGTGCTGCCAATAGCGGTGGCCAGACGCAGACTCAGAGCTCTATCTCCCTTATCTCGTGCAGGGCGGGCACACACACCGGATAGCCGAACTTCTCTTTTATCTTGAGGCGCATCTCATCGGCAGCCTGGGTTTCGCCATGCACCACGAACACCTGCTTGGGCGCCTCGCGCAGTTCGCTCATCCAGCCAAGCAGTTCACTTTGGTCGCCATGGGCACTCAGGCCATCGAGCTGCTCCACGCGGCACAGCACTTCGTGGTATTTACCATAGAACTTCAATTCTGTCGCACCTTCCAGCAATCTGCGGCCACGGGTGCCTTCGGCCTGAAAACCTGCCAACAGCACCAGCGATTCTTTGCGTGCCAGATGCTGCTCCAGATAGTTGAGCACCCTGCCGCCTGTTACCATGCCACTGCCAGCCACCACGATCTTGGGGCTCAGGTCGGCCACGAGGTCGATGGTTTCGCGGTAGTTGTGAACGATGTCGAACTGCTGGCACATCTCCTCGCAATCGGCAATGGACAGTTTGTGCCACTTCGGATTGTTGCGGAACACATCGAGCACCCGATTGCCCATGGGGCTGTCCATCACCATGGGCACATGCGGAATGGCCTTCTCCTTGCGCAATTGCCACAGCAGCAGCATGAGGGTCTGAGTACGCTCCACAGCAAAACTGGGAATGATGACCGTGCCTCTATCGGCTATGGTCTGCACAATAAGATCGCGCAGTTCCTTCTTCACATCCGAATGCGGATGCAGGCGGTTGCCGTAAGTGCTTTCTATGAAAAGCACATCGGCATGGTGCGGCCGCTGGGCACGGTGCATCAGCAGGTCGTTGTCGCGGCCCAGATCGCCAGAGAATACAATGACCTTCTCCCCTACCTGCAGCTCGATGAAGGTGGACCCGATGATGTGACCACTGTTGAGAAACCGCGCAGCAACGCGCTTGGAAAGCTGCACATCTTCCTCTTCCTGTATGGCCGAGAAATGGGTGAGTGCCAGTTCCACATCGTCCATGTCGTAGAGTGGTTCGGCCGGGGCATGCACCGTGAACTGGTCGCGGTTGGCCCGCTCGGCATCTTCCATCTGTATCTTGGCGCTGTCGCGCAGAATGATCTCGGCTATCTCGAGCGTAGGCCGCGTACCGATTATCTTTCCTCTGAAACCCATTTTCACCAAGCGTGGCAGCCAACCGGTGTGGTCCATGTGGCCGTGGGTGAGCAGCACCACATCTATGGTCTTCACATCCACAGGCAGATATTGCCAGTTGAGCTGGCGCAGGGCTTTCACCCCTTGAAACATGCCGCAGTCCACCATCACTCGGAGGTCTTGCGTTTCGATGAGGTATTTGGAGCCAGTTACCGTTCCAGCGGCTCCGAGAAAATGCACTGTTATCTTTTCCATGGTCGTATGCTATTTGCAGAGTTCGCGCACTTCGTGCATCACGCGGTCCATCCGCGCAATGGTAAGCCCTATGCCATTCATCGCATCGGGAGTCATTTGCAGGTCGCGGCAGAGTACGATGCCGTCTGCCAGCAGCAGTTGTTTCTCGCTCTTTTTGAGGGTGGTAAGACACGTGATAGGGTGCAGGCCCGAGGTGTCTATGCGTTCCTTGAGGCTTCCATGGCGCGGGTGGTCCCAAGATAGGAGGTTGAGCCCGATGCAGGTGCCATATTGAATGGCATCGGCAGTGAACCGTGCATTGGTCACCACCCATCCTTCGCACTCCAAATGCGGCTCTTTGCGCAGCCATCCCTGCTCCACATCCACAAACCGCGAACGGATGTAGAGCGGCACCTTCACATCGCACTTTCGGGTGGTATCGCTGTGAAACTTGCATTCCATCATGTGACGCACATTGTCCTTCTGTGCAATGACATCCACCTCGTGCTGCACGCAATGGCCTTGCACAAGCTGGCCCACCTTCACACTATGGCCCTGATGTTCGAACAGTGCGCCTATCAAACGCTCGAACGGATAGCCGGTAGGGCCGAGGTCGGCTATGGCCGATTTGAGCTGATAGCGCGCAGCTGAAGCCGCGGTCTTCTTCTTCAGAATGGCGAAGGCCATCTTGTAGATCTGCTTGGTGGTGATGCCCTCAAAGAGATGGGCGTTCACTTCGGCCATCACCTGGCGGATGGATCCGCTGTCGGCTCCGCTCCTTTCCAAAGAATGGATGAGTTTGCCTTCTTCAAATGGCACCACTTCGCCTGATGCCTTGGTAACGCTGACTGTTTCTTTGGGTAGTGACGCTTGTGTGTCCATTGCCCGGTAAAAGTAGGTGGCCTTGAGGCTCAAGTTCAATCCTATCGCGGCAAGCTCTTGAAGGAATGATCACTGTCATTTTCGCCAAAAAGGGGTTTCCTACTTTTGAAAACCAATTTCCGACCCATGCCCATCTATCATTCATTAGGGAACATACCCCACAAGCGGCACACTGTTTTCAAAAAGGCGGACGGCAGCCACCACTACGAGCAGCTTTTTGGCACCGTGGGCTTTGATGGCATGAGTAGCCTGATGTATCACCTGCACAGACCCACACAGGTAAAAGAGCTACTGGAAAGCTATGATGTGGCACCCAAGGTGGCGGTAGAGAAGAACATGCGATCGCTGCGCCTACATGGGTTCAAGACCACGCCCGAAGCCGATTTTCTGGACAGTCGCAAGGCCATCCTTGTCAACAGCGATGTGCAGATCATCCTTGCTGCTCCACAGCAGAGCCTGCGCGCCTACTTCTACAAGAATGCCGATGCTGACGAGATGCTGTTCGTACACAAGGGAAGCGGCACACTGCGCACACTGCTCGGCAATCTGAAATTCAGTTATGGCGACTATCTGCTCATTCCTCGCGGGATGATCTATCAGATAGACTTCGACACGCAGGACAACCGCCTTTTCATCGTAGAGAGCCACAGGCCGATGTACACGCCCAAGCGCTACCGCAACTGGTTCGGGCAGTTGCTGGAGCATTCGCCCTTCTGCGAGCGCGACATCCGCAGGCCGGCCGATCTGGAGACGCATGATGAGCGGGGTGATTTTCTCGTGAAGGTGAAGAAGCAGGGCACCATGCACCAGCTCGTCTATGCAACGCATCCATTTGATGTGGTGGGCTGGGACGGCTACAACTATCCCTATGCGTTCAGCATCCACGATTTCGAACCGATAACGGGCCGCGTGCACCAACCTCCACCAGTGCATCAGACCTTCGAATCGGATGCCTTTGTGGTCTGCTCGTTCTGCCCCCGGCTTTACGACTATCACCCAGAGGCCATTCCTGCACCCTACAACCATAGCAACATAGACAGCGATGAGGTGCTCTACTATGTGGACGGAGATTTCATGAGCCGAAACGACATCGGCCCAGGCCACATCTCACTGCACCCTGCTGGCATTCCACACGGCCCGCACCCCGGTGCCATGGAGCGCAGCATCGGTAAAAAGGAAACGGACGAACTGGCCGTGATGGTCGACACCTTCAAGCCGCTCATGGTGACCGAGGAGGCGCTGAAGATCGATGATGGGAAGTATTGGAAGAGTTGGGTGGAGTGATCAATAAGCGAATTGGGCCATGAGCGAATATGCGAATGC
>JBFYQB010000193.1:0-7800 GCA_041302955.1 Flavobacteriales bacterium | reverse complement strand
GTCGTACTCTATTGGGGGCCGGAGAGCTATTGGAACGATGCCGCCCTTGTGCGTGTGTTCGACCCGCTGAGCAAACTCCTGACCGGAAGCCCGGCCGACCGATGGTTCCTCTATGGGGCCGTTTATACACTGTGTATCTTGGTGATGGGTGTTCGGGCCATTGTCAAATACCGCCATTCCAACTATCAGATGGTGCGCACAGGCTCCATCATGTTCTTTCAATTGGGCTTCGCGTTCCTCATCCCGCAGTTCCTGAAGGCGATGGATCAACCGGAATTCTATTTCACGTATTTCTGGCCACTGAAACCCGACTATTTCTGGCCCGAAGGCGGATACTACAGCTTCGGCTGGATATTGGACAAAGGTGGTCTTGGTCTATGGATGCTGCTCTTCGCTGCGGCAATGACCTTCATCGCTACTCCCATTCTCACCTATTTCTATGGCAAACGGTGGTATTGCAGTTGGGTGTGTGGCTGCGGTGGCCTCGCCAACACGGCTGGCGACCCGTTCCGCCAACTTTCCGACAAGTCACTGAAAGCATGGAAAGTGGAACGATGGAGCATCCACCTCGTGCTTGTGATCATCATCATCATCACCGCCCTGCTGTGGGTCAATTCGTTCACAGGTGGGGGAATCTTCGGTTCCATTTCCCATCAACTCTCTAAGCTATACGCCTTCATCATCATTCAGGCATTTTCAGGCGTTATCGGTGTTGGATTCTATCCGTTGTTGGGCACACGGGTGTGGTGCCGTTTCGGATGCCCGTTGGCTGCCTATCTGGGGCTTTTGCAGAAATACTTCTCGCGGTTCCGCATCACCACAAATGGCGGACAGTGCATCAGCTGCGGTAATTGCAGCACCTATTGCGAGATGGGCATCGATGTGAAAAGCTATGCCCAAAGGGGTGAGAACATTGTCCGCGCCTCGTGTGTAGGATGCGGCATCTGCTCCACGGTTTGCCCGCGCGGTGTGCTGAATCTGGAGAACGGCCCATCGCATCGCGACCGCGAGAATGGCAATCCGATCACCTTCGAAAATGATGGTGTCAGCTTGAGGATGTGATTCCAATTAACTTTCGTCAGAACGACTGTTATCAATGTACTGATGGTGTAACATTCTTTCCTGATTGACACTATAAGCCTGCTGCGAAAGCAACCTCATCATGCAAAAGAATTCTATTGAAGAGTTAGAAGCGATACTGTCCACCGAAGGCAGTACACGCCTTAGACTCGAAACGCTTGTTCAGCTCCAACAGCTCATTTTTACTAAGGATTTTCCACGCTCGGCTGCCGTTTGTCGTGAGATCATATCGCTGGCCGATGCGCTGAACGATACTTTCATCATGGCCGAGGCTCATAATGATCTTGGAAATGCCCTTTGGAAATTGGGTGAGCTGTCAGAATCGCAGCATCATTATACCATCGGACTGGAGCTATTTACCGAGTTGCAGGACGATAATGGTCTTGGCGATGCCTATTGTGGACTTGGCATTGTGCATGGAAGTCTGGTGGATTCGGCCAATGCCCTGCATTTCTTTGAATTGGCCGCTGCGGCTTTCAAGCGTGCCAACAATCTTTCCAATTATGCCCACAATATTGGGAACATCGGCCATGTTTACTTCGAACTTGGCGATCATACAACTGCCAACACGTACTTTGAGCGGGCTATTGCCATCAGTATGGAGCAAGGTGATAAAGGAAAGCAAGGCGTGGCAAACATGCTTGGAGCTATAGCTGGAGTACTTGTTTTTCAGAACAGGTTTGAGGAAGGCATTGAGAAACTGGAACAGGCCATGGTCATCGACCGCGAGATCGGTAGTTCCCGTGGTGTCACCGTTAACTTGATGAATATCGGCTTAACTTATTTCAAGGCCGGACAACATGCCAATGCCATTGCATACCTGAACCGGTCGCTGGCCTACGCAGATAAGACGCACTTGGGCATGTTCACGCCTGAAATACACAAGAACCTATCGGAAGTGTATTATGCCATCAACGATGAGGCTGAGGCGTTGAAACACCTACAGTTCTATACCGACTTTCAAAAGGCCGAAAAGCGTAGTGAAGCTCAGCGCAGAGCGAAAGAGATCCTTGGAAAAAACAACTACGCTAAAGTTCCGCGTTAAGGTCATTCCCCCGGGTGATACACCCGTTTCGCCTCCTGATAGATCTTGGCCTTGTCGAAGGTATTGGGCTTGAACTGCTGCCCCACGAAAAGCTTCATCTGGTCGGTGTAGTGCGCGCTTGAGGCCTTGTTGCTGGCTCCGTATGCATTCACACTTTCCATGATGGGCTGGCCGTTGGCAAAGCGTGTCATCTGCACAAACCCATCGCCCAACCACATCTGTAGCTTGCCGTCATCGCGCAGCTTGGTATAGACCGCACGGATAGCGTCCGGCCCGCCTGCAATGGCATACTCCTTATCGCCACGGGCAAGCACCTGCACCTGTCCCAGCGGCACATCCAACCGCCCAAAATGCTTCATGAAACGCTCCTTGGCCGCCAGCATGTGTTTCTTGAACAAAGCGGTGCGCACCTCCACATTCTCGCGAATGATCTCCGCCTCGACCGAGTTGTCCTCATACAGCATATAGAACGTGGTATAGATCAGTGCCGCATGCACATTGGTGGTGTCGCCCCTGCGGTTCCATGCCTTGAAATGACGGATGACATCCGCAATCTCTGGATGCTCCTCTTCCTTGTATTCAAACATATCGACAATGGAGAATTCCTTTAGAAAGACGAAGGTGTCAGGGAATTGGACATCGAACTTGATCTCTTTCAGTTTGTCGTAATCCACCTGCGAAAGGCCGTTGAAAATCTCCTTGGTACGGATGCCACGATTGGTGCGTTTCTCTGGCCTGTAGCCTATCGTTGTGGGGAAAAGCTCGCAGTCCGGGTTGTTCTTGCTGCAACTATGGTCGAAGATGGAATTGTTGGTATTGAACAGATAGCCGCATTCCGGGTTGATGCTCTGCACCAGCTCATCCTCGCGCAGATATTCCGTCCAAAGCGTGGCCGAGGTATTGCCTGGAAGCACCTGTTCCCAGTCGTAGCGCGGGTCTCTTCGGGGAACTTTTCCGTTGGCGATGAAGAAGATGGTGTCGTTCTTGTCCGCGTAGGTGATGTTCTGCATGGAGATTCCCTGCATTTCCAGCGCCTTGTAGAATTCGGTGAAATTCTTGGCCTTGTTCATCCTGTACCATTGCTCGGGCGGCCCCAACTCGAAAAGCGTAGGCATGCGGAACGAGAATGCACCGTGCTTCTTGGTGATGAGCGTTGGGCCGTATTTGCTCCACCAATACTTCTTGGTGATGTTGAGACGAAAGTTCTTCTTCTTGCCCAGTCCTACTTTCAGCTTGGCGCGATGGGTCTCGAGTTTGTGCCATTCGCCATCGAACTTGTACCACTTCTTTTTGCGCGGATGCATCTCCAAGTGATACACATCGGCCATGTCGAGGTCGCCCGTGGTGTGCGCCCACGCCAAGTGTTCGTTGGTACCATGGAAAATGCTCACACCTCCGTGGAACAACGAACCATGGATGTTCCAACCTTCTTCGCTGCACACATGCGCCTCGTACCACGACAGAATGCCTTCTATAGGCTGGTGCGAATTGATGGCCAGATAGGTTTCACCTGTCCCCGATAGCGAGGAATGGATGGCGTAGGCGTTCGATCCGATGCCAGTGTCGTTGTATTCGTCATTGATGATCTGGGTGTATTTGCCTTCCATGATGCCACGGATCACCCCGTCCACGCCTGCCATCAGACTTTGGCCGAGCATATAGCCGATGATAATCTCCTGTGGCGTGACCGGGAATGCCTTCATGTACCACACTTCTTCCGGATGTGCAGCCGCGTAGGCATTGGCCGCCAAGCACGATGCCTCCAACAAACGCTTGAAATCCTCTGGCACCTCGGCCTCGTAGTGCTTCTCCACATGAGCGTGCAATCCCATCAACTGCACGGCATAGTCTATCTGCGCACCTTCGGGCCCGTTGTGGACACCCATGCGCGCCTTCGAGGCCATGAGCAGGAACTGCATGGTGTCGAAATCGTCCTCGGCAGCGGCCCACATCAGGCCATAGGCCACTTCGGGGTCGGTCTTAGCGAAGATGTGCGGGATGCCATAGCTGTCGCGCACAATATCAATCTTGCTCGGGTCGATGGTCACCTTCGGGTTGAAGGGAAAGGTACGCAGTTGGGCGGAAGCTGAGAGCGCAAGGATGCTGAGGAGCAGCGAGAGGGTTGTTTTCAAGGTATGATCAAAGGGAATTGGAAAATGGAAAATCGTAGGTGAAGGTTTAACCACAGAGAGCACGGAGGAGGCACAGAGAACACAGAGAAACAATAGAGAGAAAAACTCCGTGTTCTATGTGGTTAAACGATCTCAGAATTTGTCGGATCCCTCCGCCTTTTCGAGCACCTTCTCCAGTCTGCCTTCCTTGTATTTGGCTTTCAGGGTAATGGCCCCGGCACGGTCCCAATAGGTGTTGGTGCCATGCAGGCGGCTGTTCTTATAGTAGCTGACGAACCACTTCTCGCCCTGCTCATACCATCCTTGCGAAATGCCGTCCTGCTTGCCCAAGAGGTAGGTCAGTTCTTGGAATTTGTTGCCATTGACGTAGTACATCTTCCAGATCCCATCCTTCTGCCCTTTGACATAGTTGCCCTCGGCCCGGAGCTGGCCGTTGTCGTGCCACTCCTTAGAATAGCCGTGCTCCAGCCCTTCCTCATAGCCTTTGTCATACTGCATGATGCCGTCAGGATACCAGAGTTTGGCCTGTCCGTGGCGCAGTCCGTTCTTGTAGGTGACCTCAAACCAAGGCTCACCATTCTCAAACAGTCCGACCCACGGGCCTTCCATCTTGCCGTCCTTGAACTCGCCTTTCTCCTTCTCCTTGCCGTTCTTGTGGTATGACACCCAGAACCCGGTCTCCTTATCACTGTTGAACTGACCCTTGGAGAAAGGCTTCCCGGTCTCGAAATAGCGGTTCCACTCGCCCGTTTTCAGGCCGTTGGCAAAATCGCCCCGCTTCCACAGCTGCCCGCCCTCCTCATAGTAGTATTCCCACGTGCCAGCGATCTTGTCGGCCTTGAAATTGCCTTTGCTGCCAAGGATGCCGGACTCGTAATAGAACTTCCACTCGCCCTCGCGCTGGTCGTTCTCAAACTTGCCTTCCATCTCCACCTTGCCATTCTCGTAGTACCATTTGAAGAGGCCCTGCTTCTTGCCATCGGCCATCGTGCCATCCACATTCAGGTTGCCGTTGGCCCACCATTCGGCATGGCGGCCATGCTCCTCATCATTCTTGAAATTGAGCTCCTTCTGCTTCTTGCCATCGGCAAAATAGAAGTTCCAAACGCCTGTGCGCTTGCCGTCCTTCACCGCGCCCTCGAACTCCACTTTCCCATCCTCAAAGAAGCTGACGTTCTTGCCGTTCTCAAACTGCTGCTCGCTCATCGGCTTGCCGCTGCGGTAGAGGCATTTCCACAGGCCCACCTTCTCGTTGGCCTTGTAATTCCCCTCGCAGAAAAGCTCGCCACCTTCGTAATAGCTCTTGAACAGGCCGTCCTTCTTGCCCTCGATGGTGGTGCCCGTTTCCTTCAGTTTGCCATTGGGCCATTTCTCCTCAAACGCCTCTTGGGCGAAGGTGACGAAGGGACGCAGGAATAGGATAGTGGTGATGAAACGCATTGTTTACGAGCAGTTACAGAGGTTGTAGGGTCAATTGAGTATCAGTTCCTTCACCATTTCCTCGCCCAGTTCCTTGTTCAGGTCGGTGATGATCTTGGTGCGGGCGTAGGCCAGTTCGTTGCGCAGTGCAGCACTGTCCACCCGCACCTGCAGCTTGCCGCTGTGGAAGGTTATGGAGGTGGTGTGCTTGCTGATGACCGGCCCGAGCATGTCGCCCCAAAGGTGGATGATCTGCGTTTCCTTGGCCTTGCGGGCCATCGGATGATTGCTGAGCCAGTCAGTGATCACCTCTTTCAGGGGTTGTTGGTTGGAGCCGCGTCTTCGCATGGGGAGATGGCACGAAAATACGGAGGATGGTGGTATAGGAAGGGGACGAATTATTAACGGGAAATGGTGGATACAAGGGAGGAGTGGCTGTGGATTTACCACCTCAAAAGCACAAGATTCTTCGATTTCAGCACCCACCCGATGGGCATTTGCTCAACAATATGGCCCTCGGAACATCACCCGAGGGGCATTCGCTCAACAATATGACCTTCGGAACATCACCCGAAGGGCATTTGCTCAACAAAATGGCCTTCGGAACATCACCCGAGGAGCATTCGATCAACAATATGACCTTAAAAACCTCGACCTGATAGGACTACTTCCTGCTGTTCAGATACTGCTCCACATTGGTGCGCACACGGCCTTCAATGTCGGCCGAACTTGTGCCTACGAATTTGTGCCCGGTGATGAGTTCATAGAGCTCGATGTAGCGTGTGGAGACGGTCTGCACAAACTCATCAGGCATGAAGGGCATCTGCTGCCCGTCCTTGCCCTGAAACCCATTGTCCATCAGCCATTCGCGCACAAATTCCTTCGAAAGTTGGCGTTGCGCCTCGCCCTTGGCCTGCCGCTCGGCATAACCCTCAGCATGGAAATAGCGCGAACTGTCGGGCGTGTGGATCTCGTCAATGAGCATCACTTTGCCATTGTGGTTGCCAAACTCGTATTTGGTATCGACAAGGATCAACCCTTTGGCAGCGGCCATCTCCGTGCCCCGCTGAAAGAGCTTGCGGGTGTAGTCCTCCATCTGCACATATTCGGCCTCGGCCACAATGCCCTGCGAGATGATGTCCTCGCGGCTGATGTCGAGGTCGTGGCCCTCGGTGGCCTTGGTCGCGGGCGTGATGATGGGCTGAGGGAAACGGTCGTTCTCCTTCATGCCTTCGGGCATCGTCACACCGCAGAGCACGCGCCTTCCGGCCTTGTATTCGCGCCAAGCGTGGCCTGCCAGATAGCCGCGGATCACCATCTCCACCGGATACGGGTTGCACCGCACACCTACCGACACCACAGGGTCGGGCGTGGCGACCAGCCAGTTGGGAACGATGTCGGCAGTGGCGCGCAGGAATGTGGCCGCAATGCCTGTAAGCACCTCGCCCTTGAACGGGATGCCCTTGGGTAGAATGTGGTCGAAGGCCGAGATGCGGTCGCTGGCCACCATCACCAACAGGTCATCGCCAATAGAATACACATCGCGGACCTTGCCCTTATAGATGGCGGTCTGGCCTGGGAAATTGAAATCGGTGCGGACTAATGAGTTCATTTATTCGGGAGAAATGCGAAGTTGTAAATGAAAAATTGCAGGTTGATCGGAAGATGCGAAAGACAAGGAAGAAGTTGGTGTTTCATCTAAAAAAGACCATACTCCATTTAACTATTTCCCACTTTCATCTTTAGCATACACCTCCACGATCCTTTTCACGATCGGATGGCGGATGATATCCTTGCCGTCCAGTTCGATGAAGGAGATGCCTTTGATGTGTTGCAATGCATCCCACGCTTTACGCAGGCCGCTGCCCACTTTCTTCGGAAGGTCTATCTGGGTCACATCGCCTGTGATGATGAACTTGGCCGAGTTGCCCATGCGGGTCAGGAACATACGCATCTGCGGGTCGGTGGCGTTCTGTGCCTCGTCCAAAATAACGAATGCGTGATCCAGCGTCCTGCCGCGCATGAAGCCGAGCGGAGCTATCTGAATGATGCCGGTTTCGAGCATCTCTTTGAGCTTTGGCGCAGGGATCATGTCCATTAGCGCATCATAAAGCGGCTGTAGAT
>JBFYQB010000192.1:0-8958 GCA_041302955.1 Flavobacteriales bacterium | reverse complement strand
GTCTATCGCTCGACCATGTGGTAGTGAGTGCCACGCGGTGGGCACACTCCAACCGCGAGGTGCCGGGGCGCATCAGTACCCTCAGCCCCAAGGATGTGACCTTGCAGAACCCACAGACAGCTGCTGACATGCTCACGGCCACGGGCGAGGTGTTCATCCAAAAGAGCCAGCTGGGAGGCGGAAGCCCCATGATACGCGGCTTTGCCACCAACCGCCTGCTGATAGCCGTGGACGGGGTGCGGATGAACACCGCCATCTTCCGCAGCGGCAACGTGCAGAACATCATCAGCATCGACCCTTTTGCAGTGGAGCGGACGGAGGTGCTCTTCGGCCCCGGCTCGGTGATGTATGGCAGTGATGCCATCGGGGGTGTGATGAGCTTCCATACGCTCACCCCATTGCTGTCGCTCACAGACAAGGCCATTGTGGACGGCAGTGCCACAGGCCGCTATTCATCGGCAGGCAAAGAATTCACCGGGCATTTTGATTTGAATGGAGGCTGGCGAAAATGGGCCATTCTCACCAGTGTGACCCATTCCGATTTCGGAGACCTGCGCATGGGCCGTTTCGGGCCTAATGACTATTTGCGCCACAGCTATGTGCAGCGTCAGGACAGTGTGGACATCGTGGTGACGAATGACGACCCGCTGGTGCAACGCCCCACGGCCTACGCCCAGACCAACGTGATGCAGAAGATCCGCTTCCGCCCCAATGCCAAGTGGGACATCAACTATGGGTTCCATTATTCCACCACGGGCAACTATGCGCGCTATGATCGTCATCTGCGCACACGCAACGGTCTGCCGCGAAGTGCCGAATGGAACTATGGCCCACAGGTATGGATGATGAACATGCTGTCCGTAACCCACACGGACACCACGTTGCTCTACGACCACCTGACCATCCGCGTAGCGCATCAGCTTTTTGAGGAGAGCCGCATGGACCGCAACCTGAACAGTGCCAAGCGATTCGTACGTGAGGAAAGGGTCCATGCCGCCTCGCTCAACGTTGACCTTGGCAAGCAGATAGGCAAGCGTCACGAGGTGCTCTATGGGATAGAAGGCGTGTTCAACGATGTGACCTCAACGGGCATTGACGAGGATATTGTGGCAGGTACCGAGACCGCAGGCCCGGCCCGCTATCCGAAGTCCGACTGGACATCCGTGGGCGCCTATCTCACCTACCGTTTCAAGGCATCTGAAAGATTAATGCTGCAAGGCGGGGCGCGTTACAACCATTTTCTGCTCAATGCTGAGTTCGACACCACGCTGTTTCCACTTCCCTACAACGAGGCCAGTTTGAACAGTGGTGCGCTCACAGGCAGCTTGGGCATGATGTGGAATCCGCACCAGCGTTGGGCCATCGGCCTTAACCTGAGCACAGGGTTCCGCTCGCCAAACGTGGACGACCTCAGCAAGGTGTTCGACTCTGAACCGGGCGCGGTGGTAGTGCCCAACCCTGACCTGAGTGCAGAGTATGCCTACAATGCCGAACTGTCTGTCGCCAAGGTGGTGGGCCGTTGGCTGAAGGTGGACGTCACAGGCTATTTCACCTATCTGGACAATGCGCTGGTAAGGAGGGATTTCAACTTGGCAGGGCAGGACAGCATTGTCTATGCAGGCGAGATGAGTCGTGTGCAGGCCATGCAGAACGCGGCCAGTGCGTGGGTCTATGGCATACAGGCGGGTATCGAGCTAAAATTGCCCAAAGGTTTCGGAATCCTCAGTAGGTTCAACTATCAACGGGGCGTGGAAGAGTTGGAGGATGGGACCACCAGCCCACTTCGCCATGCGGGGCCGTGGTTCGGCTCTTCGCATCTCACCTACTCCTTCCAAAAACTGAAGCTGGACTTCTATGCTATTTATAATGGGGAAGTGGCCTTTGCCGACCTCGCTGTGGAAGAACAGGGAAAGCCTGAGCTTTATGCCAAGGATGCGGACGGCAACAACTGGTCGCCCAGCTGGTACACACTCAATTTCAAAGCGATGTATCAAGTGAATGACCATGTGCTACTGAGCGGAGGCGTGGAGAACATCACCGACCAGCGCTACCGCCCTTATAGTTCTGGCATTACTGCGGCAGGGCTGAATTTCATCCTTTCGTTGAAAGCGATGTTTTAAGTATCACGTGTGGAGAAACAGGTGCGATGAGAATGCCATAGCAAACTTGGCCATAATGGTTGACCTATGATACGGCCGCTTCGCGTGGTATCTTTGCGCGTCATGGCACGAAAGACCATCTTCCTCCTCCCTGTTCTGCTCTTGCTCAGCGTCTGTGCGCAGGCCGCATACATCCTCATCCCGATGGACAATGGGCAGAAGAACCACCTGAAAGCTTACGGCATTGCCTATTGGGTGCTGCAGCGCAATGTGGAGGTCGAGTGGCTGCTCAATTACAAGGGCGGCAGCTTCATGTGCAAGCACGCTGCCGAGATTGAGAAGGAGTGCATGATACGCGGGGTGAGCTACGAGATCATTGCAGATGTGCAGGCCACGTCCATCCTCACCCAGATAGCAGACCCAGAGGCCAACATGGATGTGGCCAAGCTGGAGAAAGCACCCAAGATCGCAGTCTATAGCCCTGAAGGCAAACAGCCATGGGACGATGCCGTTACCCTTGTGCTCACCTATGCCGAAGTGCCTTACGATGTCATTTATGACGATGATGTGCTGAACGGCAAGCTGCTGCTCTACGACTGGCTGCACCTGCACCACGAAGATTTCACGGGGCAATATGGTCGCTTCTGGGCATCGTATCAGAATGCACCATGGTACAAGGAGCAAGAGAAATATTTGGAGGAAATTGCCCGCAGGAATGGGTTCAATAAGGTGTCGGCACTGAAGCTGGCCGTCACCAACAAGATAAAGGAATTTGTGGTGGGCGGAGGCTTCATGTTTGCCATGTGCTCGGCCACAGACAGCTATGACATCGCTCTTGCTGCCCATGAAATGGACATCTGCGAACGGATGTTCGATGGCGATGGCACCACGCCTAACTACAACAGCCAGTTGGACTATGACAACTGCCTTGCCTTCAAAGATTTCAAGCTGAGCACCAATCCTTCGGAATACGAATTCTCGAACATCGATGCCACCCAACGCAGACAAGGCAAAGTGACGGAGGCCAATGACCTTTTCTCGCTGTTTGAATTCTCGGCAAAATGGGATCCCGTGCCCACCATGTTGTGCCAGAACCACGAGAGTATCATCAAAGGATTCATGGGGCAGACCACTTCCTTTTGCAAGGAATACATGAAATCGGAAGTGCTCATCATGGGCGAGAACAAATCGCTGAATGAAGCGCGCTACATCCATGGCACGTTGGGCAAAGGCCAATGGAGCTGGTATGGTGGCCACGACCCAGAGGATTATCAGCACTTTGTTTACGATCCACCAACGGACCTCAATCTGCACCCCAATTCACCGGGCTACAGACTCATTCTGAACAACATCCTCTTCCCTGCAGCGAAGAAGAAAAAGCAGAAAACGTAGGTTCGGACAGCCAGAATGACTTCGTCTGGTTCAGGCTTTAGTGCAATGGAGAAGAAGATGCGCGCAATGACAGGCCTTATGCGGACACTTGCCATTTTTCTTTTCCTACTCGCATCAAATAGTTTCGCACAATCTCCTCAGAAAAGAACTTACCAGCCTTCGGTGCTCGAACCCGATGCTGCGGAGCTTCAATTCCTATCTGAAAAAAACCTATCGGCAGAGGAGAAGATCTTCGCACTTATAGAAGAGGCAAAGACTCTCGACAGGAGCCAGCAGCGGCCCGATGCCATGCGCAAGGTGCTGATGGCACTTATGCTTGAAAGTCAGGTCAAGGCTCCTCATAGGTCGCTGGTCCAATTGCACATCCGTTTTGGCGATTATCTGCATATGGCAGGAGCCATCGACCTTGGTGTGAAACACTCGAAGATGGCATTGGCCCAGATGATGATCCTGGAGGAAATCCCCGAACAAGACGTCTATAATATGATAGGCAAAGTGGCTTCGCACCACATGCAGGCCGGTCAGTTGGATAGCGCCTTGGTCTATTATCGCATGGCCATAAGTAAGGCGCGCACCATTACCAGACCATTGTGGCTGGCTGCTGCTTACAACAATATGGGCATGTTGCAGAATGAATTGCAGCACCTGGATTCTGCCAAGGTGTATTTTCTAAAAGCTCAACAGGCCTTGCCGGTCAAAACAGCCGCAGACTCATCACTGCTGGGTAGCATTCGCGACAACATGGCCGAGCTGGCCATCACTCAGGGCCGATATGCTGATGCTTTGACCATGTATTCGGACAACGCGACCATGCATGCAGCCTTGAAGCAGCCCGATAGACGCCTGCAGGCGGAAATGGGCAAGGCACGCAGCCACCTGCATATGAAGGATAACAAACAGGCGTATGCCGTTCTGCAATGGTGCGAGGCGTATAAACGCAATCTGAAACAAATTCAACAAGGACGCACTGTGGTCATGCACGAGCTCTGGCGACAGTATCACGAGAACACTGGCAATTGGAAGGCCGTGGCCACGCATCTCTATAAACTGAAGCACATCAACGACAGCATTGCCGAAGAGCGGGCCCGTTTTCTGAACAACGTGGCGCAAACACTTGTCACCAGCGAAGTGACCAGATTCACCAAGGTATTGGAGCTGCACAAATTGCAGTTGGAGCGCAATCAGGAAGCGCTCAAAGAGGCGCGGAAGCATGCCCATCGCAACACGCTTATCAGCATCGCATTCGCGCTATTAGGCATCATCATCGTCACGTTGCTTTTCCTTTTTTATAGGAATAAGATGAAGACAAACGAGGCACAACTGCAGTTGAACCGCTATAAACTGGAACTGACCGAGACCGAACTGCGCAACCGTGAATTGGAGAAGGAGAATCTGACCCGCCAACTGGAACACAAGAAGGGCGACCTCAGCGATCTGGCACTATATCTATCCAACCTCAAAGACATCACGAGGCAGATATTGGAGCGATTGAATGAGGCAAAGGGCAAGAAGCCAGAGGAGCAGAAGGAGCTCATCAAGCAGTTTTACAACGACCTAACTGCCCAGCTTTCATCAGAGAAGAAGAACAGCCTGATCCAAGAAAACGTGGAGCAGATAAACAAAGAGTTCCACGCCAAACTGAGTGCTCGCTTTCCAGAACTTACCCGCTCTGAAATAGAACTGTGCGGATTGCTTCGGCTCAATCTTTCGAACAAGGAGATAGCTGTTATGAAGAACAGTTCGGCCGAAACCGTAAAGATGGCGCGCTACCGTTTGCGTAAGAAATTAGGATTGAATCCGGAGGATGACATCCACAAGTTCATTATCCAGATCTGATCTTCGATCTTGTCGCATCAGTGGCACTTTATTCTAAGCCATGGCGCTTTCGTACGCATGCATTGCACATGTCATTATTGCCCGTGCATCAATTATAGTAGGCCTTGTAGCCCTTTTGTAGCCCTGAGGGAGGATTGACTTCAGGTGTCTTTAACGGACATTTGCCTCTCTTTATTTGCGGCATCCAGCAAAGTCGTTTCACCGATAGTACAACCCCAATGAACAAGCTCACACAATCGAACAGTCAGTTGTTGCCGTCCTTGCTTTCCGTAGCACTGACACTAATTGGCACCAGCTCTTTTGCTCAGAATGTCGGAGTGGATATCGCCTCGCCACAACAGAAACTCGATGTGGCTGGAGGTCTGCGCATCGGCAACACCACCAACGGTCTTGCGGGTTCCATCCGCTGGACAGGAACTCAGTTTGAGGGGCATGACGGCACCACGTGGATTCCATTGGGCAGTGCTGCCGATAACGACTGGATCATTTCGGGCGTCAATCAGTATTCAGGTGTAGCAGGCAATGTTGGAATAGGAACAACGACACCGTCAGACAAACTGGATGTGTTGGGCACCATTAGGGCCACAAATCCAGGTACATCGCCCAATGGATCTGACATTCGTCTCGGCAGCCCTGCAAATGATGTCGGGGTCACGATGAACAGGGGTAATGGTTCTGGAAGTTCCCAGCAACGTTGGGACATCAAGATCACGAATGACAATGCTTTGCGCTTTCGCAGCCAGAACACCACTGACTACTTTGCTTTCACCAACTCGGGGAACATGGGTATTGGGACAAACACTCCAGCCGATAAACTCCATGTGGTTGGCAGCATACGTATGGTCGATGGCAATCAGGCCGCTGGGCGAGTGTTGGTATCAGATGCCAACGGAACCATGATCTGGACCAACTTGGCCACCAGTTCCAACACCTATATGGATGAAATCCGCGATGCCGACAACGACACTAAGATCCAAGTCGAAGAAAGTGCCGATGAGGACATCATCCGGTTTGATGCCCAAGGATCTCAATTGTACGCAATGCGAAAAATGGCCGGAGGCACTCCGTGGATTGAGGTCAACTCATCCAATACCCTTATTGGCAGTAGTATTAGCACGGCCATAAATGGTAGCGGTGTATACAACACTGCGATGGGGTATCAGTCGGCACAGAGCCTGACCACCGGGCAGAAGAACACCTACTTCGGTGACAATGCGGGAGGATTTAACACCACAGGAAATTGGAATACGATGATCGGCACAGTGGCAGGTCAGTTCAATAATGGTGGGAACGCCAATACTATGGTGGGTGCCAATGCTGGAAGAAACAACCTGACCGGCTCAGGTAATGTTTTTCTTGGCAATGGCGCAGGTGAGAACGAGACCACCAGCAACAAACTGTACATAGACAATTCCAGCACTGCCACCCCGCTCCTCTACGGTGATTTCGGTTCCAATTTGCTTCGGGTGAATGGAACACTGAATGTGAACAATGCCTACGACATGCCTACTGTAGCAGGGACCAACGGGTTTGTACTCCAAACGAACGGTGCGGGAGCTGCCACATGGGTCAACCCGAATACCATCGGTGCAGATGTGACCACAGCCAGCAACGGACTTACAGAGACAGGGAATGACATACAGCTTGGAGGCCCGCTAACAGCCAACACCACCATAACGCAGGACAATGCCGAAGTGCTAACCATTGCAATCAACGGTACTGGAAATACGGTGATAAACCTCCAAAGCACTGGCGATTTTGATGTGCAGGACAATGGAACTTCAGCCTTCATGGTACGCGATGATGGCAATGTTGGCATTGGCACCAATGCACCAAGTGAGAAACTGGATGTATGGGGCAATCTTGATCTGAGTGCGGTGCAACCCGTTCTGAAATTCTCGGCTACAGGTACTCCAAGAACCACCAACCTGACCGCAACCTTCAGCCCAACTTCAACAGCCGCTCAAACATTGCGTGTCAATCTTAGCGACAATACGAACACAGGAACTACTGAGGTCATGCGTTTTCAAGGTGATGGAAACATAGGCATCGGTGTGACCAGTCCAACCGCACGATTGGATATCATGGGAATAGGTGAAGACGCGACCTCAACAGCCCTCAGACTTCGCAGTGGCAATGCCGGACTGGGAATACTGAGCAACCAGATCGTGTTCGGTCATAACGGGTTACCGAATCAACAGCATGCTATCAAAACAAGGCACCATTCTGCACTGCATGAACGGAACGCCATAGACTTTTATGTCTGGCAGCCTGGTGATGCCGCCAATGTGGGCACAAAACGGGTAATGACCATAGACGGGAAGGACAATGGCATGGTGGGCATTGGGGTTTTGCAGCCTTTGGATGAGCTACATGTTGTTGGCAGTATCCGCATGGTCGATGGCAATCAGTCCGCTGGACGCGTGCTTGTTTCCGATGCGAATGGCACAGGAACTTGGACAGCACCTACTTCGCTCAGCATCACTGAAGATCAGGCATTGACCATGACCAACCATACCTTGTCCATCTCTGAAGGCAATTCGGTTACCGTGGTTGCCAAATCATTGACTGATGCCGATAGCGACACCAAGGTGCAAGTGGAGGAGAGTGCCGATGAGGATGTGATCCGCTTTGATATGGCGGGCATCGAGCATTTTGTGATGAATGAAGGGCGCTTGGCAGTCCTCAACACTGGAGCTTCCATCTTCATAGGGCAGAACGCTGGCATCAATGACGATTGGTCGAACAACAATAACATAGGTATAGGTCAAAATGCCTTGGAGGACAACATCATTGGAGGAGGCAATACGGCAATTGGCACCAACACACTTTCCAACTCAAACACGAGTGACAACGTTGCCATTGGTGAGAATACCCTGACGGCCCTAACAACTGGGCAAGGAAATACTGCGGTGGGCAAAGGTGGATTCCAGACCAACTCAACGGGAAGTTTCAATACTTCCCTCGGATTGTATGCTGGTTATTTCAACCAAGGGTCTTCCAACGTGTTCCTCGGTCATCGGGCAGGACAGGATGAAGCTGGCAGCAATAAGCTATATATCGACAACACCAACACGGCCTCGCCTCTGATCTATGGCGACTTCGGCACAAATGAACTGACAGTGAACGGAGAGTTGGGCATAGGAACTACAGCACCTACAGAGGAACTCCATGTGGTAGGCAACATCCGTATGGTTGATGGCAATCAGGCATCAGGTTATGTTCCTGTTTCCGATGCTAATGGAACTATGACATGGACCGATCCGACTTCATTGACCTTTACAGAAACTGACCCACAGGTCAGTTCCTCAACCTCCAATTATGTTCCAAAATGGAACGGCACCACGCTTACCGATGGCGCCATCTACGACAACGGTAATGTGGGTATTGGCACTACTGCTCCATCCCATCCATTGCACGTGAGAAACGTAAACGGCTATGTGCAACGGCTGGAAAGTTCTGCTACTACAGGAACACGACTGACGATGGAAAACACAAGTGCTGGAGGCTTGCCTTGGCAAGTCATTTCCACAGGTTCAGGAAACAGTGAGGGAACTGGTAACTTTCTAATTATGGATGGAACAACGGTGCGGATGGCCTTGATGTCGGCAGATGGCAATGTGGGCATAGG
>JBFYQB010000191.1:0-6599 GCA_041302955.1 Flavobacteriales bacterium | reverse complement strand
GCATGTCTTTATATCCTGGCAATTCCGGATCATAGACAATTGGAAGTGGTGCGATCCATTGCTTTTGATCGATGGACAGTGAGTCTAAAGCTTCAAAACCTCCCTTGTATACCATGCTGGCATATCGTCTTGGAATGTTTGTCGCAATGAATGGAAGCGCTTTTTCTTTTGCCAGATTAACTAAAGGGGCATAATCTGTTGCATGATTATTCCACAACCGCGCCAATGTATCTAAAGCCTTGCTATCGATCTCACCTTTCAAATAACGATTTATTGCGGCCTGATCGTCTGCCTCGATCATTTCCGCACCCAACACTAATTCTCTTTTGACCGCCATTTCCTTGGCAACTGAAAGTTGAAGCCAATGCGCTATTGGATTATTATGCAGTTCACCGAAAAGTACAATGTCAGCTTTTGAAAGGCGACCTATCATTTTCTCATACGAGACCTTCTTGCCTTTTGCATCAAAAAGCACGTAAGCAGGCTTGTTCTGAGCAAAGACATATTGTCCCGATAGCAGCGTTATAAGAACGATGAAGTAGATGGCTTTTACCATAATCCGTTTCATGCCTTGATCGCTATCATACTAATCTCTACATGAACACCTTTAGGTAGGCCCGCCACCTGAACAGCTTCGCGAGCAGGTGCTACACCATTGAAAAAAGAAGCATACACATCGTTCACGTCACCATAGAAATTCATATCAGTCAGGTAAATTGTGGTCTTTACTACATGGTCCATCTTTGAACCAGCCGCTTTAAGTACTGCATCCAGGTTGATCATCACACGTTTGGTCTCAGTGCGAATATCGGCCATATCTAAATCCGAAGTCCCTGGAATTAGGGCTATTTGACCTGAAGTGAAAATGAAACCACCTGCCGATATTGCCTGACTGTAAGGGCCGATGGCTGTTGGTGCATCTTGCGTTTCTATCTTTTCCTTCATCTCAATAGCTTTTTATGGTGCAAAAGTAGGCACGTGTTACTAGGTAAGTGGATGGCTAAACCATATAGCTGTCTGCTGAATACTAAAATCGAAATCAATACGAGTATTCATGATGAACTATTGGTTTAGAATCATTAGAGCGTAAAAAGCTAAGTACAGATTCATGCTATCCCTAATGATTGTTCTCCATTTGGCATTTGGATTTCAGTCAACCTGTAAATTTACCGATCTACCATTCAACGGATGAAACAATTACTCTCGACACTTGCCGCCATTTGTATTTCGATTTTCTCATTTGCTCAGAAACCACAGATTGTGCAGGGTGAGCTAATAGTTCAATTGCTGCCAGGTCATCAAATCGATAATGTGATTCAATCTGCTCAAATTATTAATGGACAGCTTACAGAACTTCGGTCAGATCGACTTCTTTCGCCACAGATGCGCGCCTATCTCGTGCGTTTCAATCCTCAGGTGAATCATAACGAAATGTTACGCGCAGTATTTGATAACCCTGCAGTTTCGGCAGTTCAGTTCAATCATGTAATAGAAAATCGTATTGTGCCAGATGATCCACAATTGGGCCAACAATGGCAACATATCAATGATAACGATGCAGATGTTGATTCAGATTTGGCTTGGGATATCACCACTGGAGGATTAACGGCTCTTGGCGATACTATTGTGGTCTGTATAGTTGATGATGGTACGAAATTCAACCATCCTGACCTTTTGGACAATCAATGGGTTAACTACAATGAGATTCCAGACAACAATATTGATGACGATGCAAATGGTTACGTGGATGATTATTTAGGATGGAATCCTGTGAATGATAATGATGCTGTGGATAACGGAAGCCATGGTGTGAATGTGGCTGGAATGGTTGGGGCAAGAGGTGATAATGCCACAGGTGTCGTTGGGGTGAATTGGAATGTTAAACTTATGACCGTGACATATGGCAATCTGACAGATGCCAGTGTTATTGAATCCTATACATATCCACTGACCATGCGTCAGTTATATGAACAGAGCGGTGGTACCAAAGGCGCATTTGTGGTGGCGACAAATTCCTCTTGGGGCATCAATAATGGTGATCCTGCTGATGCACCATTGTGGTGCGCATTCTATGATACACTTGGCGCATATGGGATTTTGAGCGCTGGTGCCACTGCTAATGCGCAGATAAATGTTGATGTGAACGGTGACCTGCCTACTGCTTGCTCAAGCAACTACATGATATCTGTTACAGCAACCAATAATGCAGACGTTAGAACATTCTCTGGTTACGGATTGACAACTATCGATCTGGGTGCCCCAGGGGAAGATGTTCGTACAACCAGTGGCACCAACGGATATACCACAACGAGTGGCACATCTTTCGCTACACCAATGGTCGCAGGAGCAGTTGCTCTTCTTTATGCTGCGCCATGTGCATCGCTAGCAGCTATCGCACATGCCGATCCAGAACTTGCCGCTCAGTTTGTGAGACAATATTTGCTTGACGGTGTAGATGTCGTCCAAGATCTTGTTGGATATACGGTCACTGGAGGACGTCTCAATCTTCGGGGTGCTCTGGATCAAGCAATAATGAACTGCTCGGGTGCGGGCTGTATAGGCCCGCTTAACGTCAATGTTTCAGGTATCACAGATAGTGAGGCCATATTAACATGGGCGTCTTTGCCCGATGTGCTTGGGTTTGATGTGAGATATGGTATTGTAGGTGATGACGATACTCTGTCAAGCAATGAAGTTGCCTCTCCGTTCGTATTGGAGAGTCTAACGGCTTGTGCGGATTACTGGGTAAGTGTCCGTGCCGGCTGTGAGACCGATAGTAGCACTTGGAGCAATGATCGTCTGTTCACCACAGATGGCTGCTGCCTTCCTCCGGCCACACTCACAATTGGCGGCATTCTCGACAGCTCAGCCACAGCAACATGGGGAAATGTGCTCGCTGCGCAGAGCTATGTTGTTCAATGGCGCGAAGTAGGCACACAGTCATGGTTGCAGGAGGAGGTTTTGAATGCTAGCTCATTAACTATCGAAAACCTTGATCTATGCAGTGACTATGAAGTTCAAGTAGCCACGAATTGCGCTAATGGAACTACTGAGTTCACCTCTACTACCATTTTTCGTACTCTCGGTTGTGGCTCTTGCACCGACCTCACTTTCTGTGCCTCTTCAGGAACTGTGACCTTTGAATGGATCGCTGACGTCAACATTGGTGACCTCAGTAATAATTCATCAGGAGTTGAAGGTTACTCGGATTACACCGATCTGTTGTCAGTAGAGTTGCGCGCAGGTGAAACATATCCTGTATCGTTCACACCTGGATTTGCCAATAATACTTACACCGAGCACTTCAGGGTTTGGATAGACCTCAATCAGAATGGCACATTTACAAATGCTACCGAACTCCTTTTTGACGATGAACAGGGCACAACAACTGGAATTTCTGGCACGATAACTATTCCTGAAAATGCACAACTGGGTTCTGCCAGAATGCGCGTCTCAATGGCTTATGGAGCTGCTTTTGGAGGCGATTATCCTCAAGATCCGTGCGATAATGGGCAGGATGGTGAGGTAGAGGATTATTGCGTCAATATTCTGGAGCCATTGCCTGACGACACTACAGGAATTGATGAGCAAAATGTGTCTGGACGAATCTTTGGAATTGAACTCTATCCAGTTCCAACAAGTGAATTTCTGAATATTCGGCTATTAAGCGATGATGTAGTGCCTTCATACATTTTGCTCAAGGATGTAAGTGGCAGACAAATAATGAGTTCAATTGCTTCAGTTGGACGAGAACAGCGATTGAATGTTTCCTTTTTACGTTCAGGTGTCTATCTGGTAGAGATATTCGATACCAACGGTATAGTCGGAAGGGGCCGTTTCCTAAAGAGCTGAAAACTTTTAAGCGCCAAATGAGAGATGGGTCATCCCTGTCTAGGCCTCACAAATTCGGTAATCATCCTGCCGTTAGAAATAATTTGGCTCCTGTCCCTTTTTCCATTTGATGTTGCAACCGATGCTGGGTGTCTGTACCTCGGTGACCGACATGCCTTTAAGCAACGGTACTAGCACTTTATATCGCAGGTCAAATCCCGATACAGGAATATCATTTCCAGGCCTGGACGCATCTAATTGACCTCGATATAGACATTTTAAATCTGAGTCAAAGACGCTGAAGTCTGGTGTGCAAGCTGCATAGTAGGCCTTTGCCACATCTTGTGTTTCATCAAAAAGGTAGGGGAATGGGTAATCATTCTGCAAAGCATGAGCCTTCATAGCATCCGGCCCATCTTGAGGATAGTTCTCAATGTCATTACTCGAAATTGCAATAAAAGACACTCCTTGCTTCGTAAACTCATTGGCCATTCTCACCAGCTCCTGCTGCACGTGAATGACAAATGGACAATGATTACAAATAAACATTATCACGGTTGCATTCTCTCCTTTCAATTCCTGTAGTGATCGGACAGCTCCCGTAAGCGGTTCGAAAAGTTCAAAATCTGGTGCGGTAAAACCCAAAGGAATTGAGAAGGTTGGGGTTCTTGCCATTTCTGTACTGATGTCGTTTGTTGAATACTGGTATGGGTTGTTTGGGTCACCACAAAAAGAAAGGTCGTCTCAGTTATGAGACGACCTTTCCAAAGTTAACAGTTTGGCTATTAGTTTTTAATAAGCCTACTGGTTTGTGCAGAATCGCCACTGGTAAAACGCATCAAGTAAACACCTGAAGCCAAGTTACTGATGTCGATGTTTGAGTGGAGGCCATCGACCACCGATCCGTAGATTTTGGTAAGCAGCAACTTCCCACTTAAATCCAACACTTCAACTGTCAAGTCATCAGCAGCTCCTTGCACGTCTATTGCAATAAGTCCAGATGTTGGATTGGGATACGTTTCAATACTAAGAGCTCCCAACTCGGTAATTCCAGCGCAAGCATCTACCGTTACAGTAATTGAATTGCTGATTCCTGAGCATCCGTCATAATCAACAGATACAAATACTTCATGAGTTCCAACTCCTAACAGATTGCCAAAAAGAGAGGCGGTCTGAGTGTTCTGTCCAGTGCTCCATAAATATGAATCATAGGTGTTAGGAACAGTCAGGTCTAGGATGTGAGTAAGGCAGATTGTGGTGTCTTCATACGGAAGTTCAACAACAGGACTGTTGTCCACAAATTCCATTGACCAGTTGTTCAATACGCCATCATCTCCGAAAATATAGCTGTCCTGCACGTAAAGCGTCCAACCGCCATTTGGATCCTGACCGTTATAGAAGGTGTTAAATCCATTAACGTCCTGAGGAGCATATGTCCCAGGAGCGATTCCGGCTGTTTGCAATGTGATGTCATTAGTGGAATTACCATCAAAAATAACATTGCTTATGCTTTGTCCGCCACCACCATTGTTCTGGCTAAGGAGTACCGTATCTCCTGCTGGTGATATGAGATAAAGGCTCATGTCGCTTATCCACGAATGGGAAAGTGAACCGATTGTAACGCTGCCAATTGAGAAGCAACCACCATTCAATCCAGCAGGTAGACCGCAGAAATAGAGCGTGGAGTTGGTTCCTTCAGGTTCTTGCGATCCAACAAGCGAAGTGCCCTCAGATTCCTGATCCAATGGAGTATTACCGTAGCTTACAACCACACTGCCTAGAATCGAATCGTTAAATGTCATTTCGTCATTGGATAGCAGGGTGAATACATCAATTGTATTGTCACCGATGTTCAGGTCTGCGTACTCAACATTGAATGTATAGGTAAGCGAATCGCCCTGAGCCAATGACGCTGTAACAGTTTCTGTTTGAACAACACCTCCATTCACAGAGAAACCCACTGGGAAGTTTGACAAGGTTGCCAATCCTTTGTTCCAGAACGTAAAGGTCACTTGCTGTGTACCCAAAGAACAACCATCGGTCGGACCGTTCAAGGCTACTGAAGCGAGGTCATATTGAGGCTGTGGATAGATATTTATATCATCAACTGCAAAACCCTCAAAGAGATTACCGGAGAAATCAGTTGTAAACGTATAACGCACTCGAACGCTTGCTTCGCCCGCAACACCTTCCAGAATGTGTTCAGCAATGACCCAGGAGGCATCTCCTCCGGAGTTGCCATCCCACCAGTTATCAAAGGTATTTGTATACCAGTTGATGCCTTCGCCTACATTACCGAGTATAGACCAGGTTGTGCCGCCATCTGTGGAGACCTCAAGCACGGTTCCATCCCAGTTTGTTTCGCTATTGTAAATGATGGCAAACTCAATGATCGGATCATCTGTCAACGAAGAGAAGTCCATGCACGGAGATGTCAAATATGAAACCTGCTGATCGACATAGTTTGGAGTGTTCAAGTTTGTTGACCAAGCATTCTCACCACTGAAAGCAGAATTGATAAGTATGCCTTGAGGTTGTCCAAGCTCCCAAGCACCATTCACACCCGATCCGATCCATCCACCAGTGCCGTTCTCAAAGTCCTGTGAATAAGGGATTCCAGTTATGGTAGGTACCGATTGTACGAGTAGGGTCAACGTATCGTTTTCAGTATTACCATCATTTGCCACATTGAACCAAACCGTGAGGTTGTAATCACCAGCGTTTGATAGATCCAATGCTTCCGTGAATGTGAAACTCAGGGTGTCGAA
>JBFYQB010000190.1:0-3229 GCA_041302955.1 Flavobacteriales bacterium | reverse complement strand
TTATGGTGGCAACCTTGTACTTCAGGCCGGCACAGGACATCTGATAAACAACACAAGTGGTCCCGATGCTGCCGGTGGCGACATCATCATCCGTTCGGGGTCGAACCATCTTACCGCAACTGGTGGGGACGATGCCGATGGGGGCGACATCATCTTCGAGGCCGGTCGTGCCACGGGCAACTATGCCGAGGTGGGCAGGATATCCCAATCGGGCGCACTGCGGTTGAATCAGCTGGGTGGCAGTGGCACACGCCTACTGCGCACCGACAACTCGGGCAATGTTTCCATATCGACCATAGATCCGGCCAGTGTGGGAACAGTGACCTCGGTAGCGCTCACCATGCCAACGGGCTTCTCGGTGGCAAGTTCGCCCATAACCACCAATGGCACCATCGCAGTCACATCGACATTGACCAACGGGCTGCCAGTGTACGCTACAGCCACAGGCCTTACCACCACTGCGCCATCTACAGGCGTGCAGGGATATTGGACCAGAACAGGGACATTTCTATACAATTCCAATCTTGGCGACAATGTCGGAATTGGGGTCAGTGCACCTGGGAACAGATTGGAAGTGGCATATCAAGGGTCGGGAGACAGGGCTACCATGTCCATAACGGGGCCAGGCAATGCCCAATGGGGGCAATTGTTCATGTTGCGCACAACTGGCGCAGGAAGCGATGGAGCTTCAATGGTCTTTAGAAGTAAGGACGCTAAAAACTGGTCGATAGGAGGAGAGTCTACTGCTGGCACACCTGGATTTCAGATAAGGGAAGATGGGGGTGATGCTCAATTCGGTGCGGGATTCGGTACGCCAAGAATACATATCGCTCCAGGCGGCAATGTCGGAGTGGGCAACACCAATCCATTGCACAAACTATCAGTGTTGGGTGATGGTAGATTCGGTGCGGCAGGCCCCAATTTTGTGTTCATTGGTACGGGCACGAGTGGTACAGGCAATGGAGGGATGGAGATCTTTACCAGCGGAAATGTGGGGTATATAAGATACCATGACCCGAATGTGGCATGGAGAGACCTTGCACTGAACGATGCGGGTGGTAATGTTGGTATCGGTACTATAGGGCCCGCATATAAATTGGATGTGAATGGTTCGACACGTGTTGCAGGAGGTCTTTATACCGCAGGCACGGCATCGACACTTTATGGTGCGACCGCCAGTATCTATGCCAACAATGCCAACGCCTATGGAGGCGGTATAATGATATCGGATGATGGGGGCTTCTTTGATTACAATGATGGTCCAGTGACGTTCAATGGAAGCACCGGTCTGCGCATTGCAGGCACCAACGGCCCAGCAAGCAGCAATGGATATCTTAGGGTGAACGGATTGGCTGGCGCAGGCAACAGGCCGATATATGCCGATGCGAATGGAACCCTGACCACATCCAGTGGAGGCAATGGAGGTGCCATCTCGTATGTAAAGAATGAGTATTACGGGGTATCATCAACTCGGAATACTTGGGTCAGTGTTACCGGAGCTTCACCGTGGATGAACGTAAGAAGTGGTGACCAGATCAAGCTAGATGGTATGTACTACGGCAGATTGACCGGAGGGGACAACAATGAGTTTTTCTATGGCAGGATTCTTATAGAAGGTCAGGCGGGTTGCGGCACGAATTATTCCAACCAGCATGATTACTGGCATACCTCCGAGAACGGGGCTGATCATGACAACTTCAAACCGGTTGTTTATATGGATGTTTGGAACTGCAACTGCAATGGACAGATACGCTTCGTTTATCAATTATATATGGGTGGAGATGATAACTGGGAGGCGAGAGAGATCATCATAACAGGTACACGTTTCTGATCAAAGCTGGTCTGGTGGGAAAAAGTAAAGGGGGCTCATGGGCCCCCTTTTCATTTCTTGGCATCTGCCGGTTGTAGGCTATTTCTTGAAGAAATCGCTTACCACCTTGTCCTTGCTGCCTGGGGTGTAGGTATAGAAACCCTTGCCGGTCTTGGCACCGAGGTTGCCGGCCGCCACCATATTGACCAATAATGGGCAGGGAGCATATTTGGGATTGCCAAGGCCTTCGTGAAGCACGCGACACACACTGAGTACCACATCCAGACCGATGAAATCTGCCAGATGGAGTGGCCCCATCGGATGTGACATGCCGAGCATCATCACGGTATCTATCTCCTCCACGCCTGCCACACCATGATATAGCGTTTCGATGGCTTCGTTTATCATAGGCATCAGGATGCGATTGGCCACAAAGCCCGGATAATCATTGGCTTCCACAGGCACCTTGCCCAGTTTGCGCGATAGGTCGAAAATGAGGTCGAGCGTGGCCTGCGAGGTGCTGTAGCCACGGATCACCTCTACAAGTTTCATCACTGGAACTGGATTCATGAAGTGCATGCCGATCACCTTGTCGGCACGCTTGGTGACCGCTGCTATCTGAGTGATGGAGATGGACGAGGTATTGGTGGCCAGAATGGTATGTGGTGGGCATACATCTTCGAGCTGGGCGAATATCTTGAGCTTGAGCGTTATGTTCTCGGTGGCTGCCTCTACTACGAGGTCGGCATGCTTTGCGGCATCTGCCACGCTGGTGTAGGTGGTGAGGTTGGCCAGGGTAGCTGTCTTCTGCTCTTCGGTCAGGCTGCCCTTGATCACCTGACGGTCCAGATTCTTGCCGATGGTGGCAATGCCTTTGTCCAACGATGCCTGCGAAACGTCTGCCAAGGCAACGATGTAACCGCTTTGGGCAAATACGTGGGCTATGCCGTTGCCCATTGTTCCGGCACCTATCACTGTGATGTTTTTCATGTGGTCATCTATTTGGCCGCGAAGATAGGTCTCTGACTGAGAGCTGACGAGGTGACAAGCCATTGGTGTCGCGCCCTCAGTACAAGGCATCTGTTCTGTTGCGAAAGATGCATTTCGTGGTATAGAAGTCTTTACTTTGGGCATCCGTTGATACGGGCCTATCCATGACCACTGCCGCCATAGTACAAGTGCTCATAATGCTGTTGTTCCCAGCATTGGTCATGGAATTGGCCAAGCGTAATAAGCTTGCCGGACTCATCGGGCCAGTGATATTGTGTTATGCGTTGGGTATTGTAATGGGCAATTTGCCCGATTCGCCCGTGGTGGTCTCTGTGAGTCAGAATGTTGCAGAGATATCGGTGCCCATTGCTATCTGCCTGATGTTGCTTTCCACCAATTTCATCAGTTGGCTGCGTTATGCAAAGAAGG
>JBFYQB010000189.1:0-2732 GCA_041302955.1 Flavobacteriales bacterium | reverse complement strand
GATGACAGGTTTGCCAGTGTCCGCATCGCTGCAGGCAGACAGGATGAACGAGGCAAGGAGAACAAGGGCAAGGAAATGGCGCATGGCGAAATTGTGATGGGTCAAAGTTCTTAAAGTTCGGGCAAGAATGATAGGACACTAAGGTTTTTCAGCCTTTGGAAATGCAAAAGAGGCAGCCATGGCCACCTCTTTCTGCGATCCTGTCCCACCAACGTAGGATCACGGCACCAACGTAAAATGGATGCTCGATTCGACAAACTCGGTGCCTTCGTGGTTCTCGAAAGCCTTGGCCTCCAGATGAAACTCGGTGCCGGCAGGGAATGACGAGAGGTTTACAAGCTCTTCAAACTCATAGAGCGCATCATGCTGATGCAGGTCGAAATCGATGAGCAGGCTGTCGGCCTGGCCTTCGGCAATGAGCTTCACCTCCACGGCCTCGCCTTCTTCGCCTTCCCATTCAAACCGGACGTGGATATCCACCGCATCGGCATCGGCCAACGCGATGGTCTCATTGTCCGCTGGGTGCAGAAAGGTGATGGTGGCATGGGAGTGGGCATGGTCGTCATGCTCTTCTTCGCAAGCGGAGAAGGTGAACAGTGCGATGGCCAAAGTGGGAAGGAGGAATTTTTTCATGGTGTTTTTTAGCTGATGTTTGTTTATGCAACGATGCTGCAAATATAAGTTCTTATTTGTTTATGCAACATGGATGCATAAATATTCAGGGTCGTCCTTCATTTGAGTACCTTCCAAATATGCGACTGGTTCTACGTTAAGGCCATATTGACCGCAGTTTCAAACCATAACTCAGAATTCTTCTTCTATCAGTTCATTGTTGACCACCGCCCCGGTCATGTTGCCTGCGGAGACAGCATTGGCAACAGAGCGCATCATGGTCGTGTTGTCGCCACAGGCGTAAACACCCGCCACCGTGGTCTTTTGGAACATGTCCACCTTGACCAGACCCTGTTCGGTCAATTCGGCCCCAAGAGCTTCGGGAATGCTGCATTGTTGCAGAAACGGAGGTCTAGAATAAATGGCCGTCAGCTCAACGGAGGTCTCATCGCTGAAGGTCGCGCTGTGCAGAAGGCCACTGTTGTGATTCAGCGAAGTGATCTGCTTGCTTATGATCCTGACGCCTTTGGTCGCTACCTTTTCCAGCTGTTCATCGCTCAAAATGGGTGCCCCATTCGTAAGGATGGTGAGTTGTTTGGTCCAGTTGCCTATCAGCTTGGCATAGTGAAAAGCGACATCGCCATTGGCCAGAATGCCTGTGGACCTGTTGCTGTACTCGTATCCGTGACAGTATGGGCAATGGATGACTGATATGCCCCAGCAATCGGTAAACCCTGTCAGATCGGGCATAATGTCCTTCAGCCCTGTGGCGAAGATGATCCTGCGGGCATTGAACTCGCCATTGTGCCGGGTGGTGACCGTGAAGCCTCTTTCCATTTTTCTGCCATCAAGGACCACATCGGTCAGAAAATTCACTGTGCGGTATTCCTGCACCTGTGCTTTGGCCAGTGCCGCTATTGCGCCAGGCTTTTGGCCATCCTGCGTAAGGAAATTGTGCGAATGGGGCGTCTGTCTGTTGCATGGTGTGCCGCTGTCAACCACCAGCACATTTCGCAGCGCCCGTCCCAAGGCCATGGCAGCGGAAAGGCCAGCATAGCTCCCTCCAACAATTATCACATCATACTCCTTGTTCTTCATCGCTTGGTCTGTTGCTGTGAATGACATGGCGGGGATTGGTAGCGTCAATGCAGTGAGCGCAAGGCCGCACTGTTTCACCATTCTTCTCCTCGAAATGTCTGATCCATCTATCATCCGATCTTCTCTTCATTGATACTATTTGACCTTGATCGATCGGTCCATGCTCACATCTCGGCCTCGGCCAGTGGCTTGGCCAGAGGAACAGGCCAGTGATCGTCAAACCTGGCGCCAGCGAGGTAATGCACCAGCTCCTTCTCGGTAAGGAGGCATTCCTCCAGCTCTTGGCGGATCTTGGCCTCGTCCATGTCCTGCCCGATGAGCACCAGTTCATTCTTGCGGTCACCGAAATCCTTGTGCCAACCACTCTCGATGTCGTCCTTATTCTCTACAAAGGCAGCGAAACGGATGCGTTGCGAGAATGGCATACTGGCCCACCACACCCCTGCGCTTTCGGCCCGCAACGAGCCGCCCGCTTGGCTCCATGAGAGCGCCTGCTGCGGCCGTGATGCCATCCAGAACATGCCCTTGCTGCGAATGACGGTAGATGGGAAACAGTTGTTCACGTAATCCAGAAAACGCTCAGGGTGCAATGGCCTTTGGTCGCGGAACACGAACGAGCTTATGCCGTACTCCTCGGTTTCGGGCGTGTGGCCGTCTTTGCGCAGCTCCTCGGCCCATGCTGCGCTTTGCTCGGCCTCATCATAATCGAAGAGGCCTGTGTTGAGAATGGCCGATGGGTCCACTTTTCCAAAACTTGAGGCGATGATCTGAGCGTTGGGGTTCAGCTTGTGGATGCTGGCCTTTAGGACACCGATGGTCTCGGGGCTAACGAGGTCGGTCTTGTTGAGAATGATGACGTTGGCGAACTCGATCTGGTCGGTGAGCAGGTTCACGATGGTGCGGTGGTCGCCCTCCATGTCGGTCAGCTCGCGGTCCATTAGCGTCTCCGCGCTGCCAAAATCCTTGAAGAAGTTGAGGCAATCGACCACCGTCACCATGCAGTCGATGTAGCTGAAACGGCT
>JBFYQB010000188.1:0-4126 GCA_041302955.1 Flavobacteriales bacterium | reverse complement strand
TGGTGTTACTCATAGGCGTGGTGCTGACCTTGGTGTTCTGGTTCAGAAGGCGGTTGAAACGCCAGCAACTGTTGGCCGAGCACCAGAACGAACTGAACGCCAGCAAACTCACCGCCATCCGATCGCAGATGAACCCGCATTTCATCTTCAATGCGCTCAACTCCATTCAAAGTCTGGTGCTTAAGGGCGATGTGGACAATTCCTACACCTACATCACCAAGTTCGCCAATCTGGTGAGGCGCACGCTCAATTATTCCGACAAGGAATTCATCGACTTCAGCGAGGAGATCAAACTCATCGAACTCTATCTGACCTTAGAACAACTGCGTTTCAAGGAGGATTTTGAGTTTACGATAACCACAGCTGGCATTGAAGATGTGATGATGCCGCCCATGCTCATTCAGCCTTTCATTGAGAATGCGCTGGTTCATGGACTGCTGCATCGCAACGGCCCCAAGCGGATCAGGCTGGATTTTGAACTGAAGGATGTGCTCATCTGCACCATCACCGATAATGGTGTGGGACGCGAACGGGCAAAGGCCATCAAGGAAAGGCAGCGTTCAGAGCATGAATCCTTCTCGGTGAACGCCATCCGCACCCGCTTCGAGCTGTTGGAAAGGTATTATGATGGAAAGTTAGGTTTTGAGTATGAGGATCTGATGGAGAACGGACAGGCGGCAGGCACGCGGGTCAGGTTGCGCATTCCTGTGAAGCGGAAGTTTTGACATAGTGGTTTGCTGCTGCAAAATCTTACAGACCCGCCAGCCGCGTCATTGCGAGGGAGGAACGACCGTGGCAATCCCATTCATCCCAACAAATAGATTGCTTCATTCCTCGCAATGACGTGAGTTAGGTTAGCAGTGAAGCAGGCCATCCGTTCCTAAACAAATCCGCTCATTGATAAAGCCACATAACCGAGGGCGATTTCTCTGTCTACATTCGCTGCAATGAGCGACCAGATCACAGCTATTGTAGTGGATGACGAGGAAAGTGCGCGTAGCATTCTCGCCAATCTGTTAGCAAGGTTCTGCCCTGCGGTGAGGCTGGTGGGCAGCTATGCGAATGTGGAGGCTGCCGTGGTCGGGATCAAGGAACTGAGACCGCAACTGGTCTTCCTCGACATCGAAATGCCCAACTATTCGGGGTTCGAGATCGTGAACTTCTTCGAGAAGGTGGACTTTGAGATGGTGTTCATCACGGCCTATGACAAGTATGCCCTGCGTGCGTTCGAGGTCTCGGCAGTGGATTATCTATTGAAACCCATCGACATCGACCGGCTGAAAGAGGCTGTTGACCGTGTGCAGCATCGCGTGGGACAAACATCCGCTTTCAACCGCGAACTGCTTTCAGAAAGCCTTCAGAACAAGGAGGTGGCCCGCATATCTGTGGCCGACAAGGGCTATCAGACCGTTGTGAACACCTGCGACATCGTGGCCATTGAGGCCAGTGAATCGTACAGCACTATACTGACCATTGGTGGAAAGTCGCTGCTGGTGAGCAAGAACCTGAAACACTTCGAGACCGTGCTGGCGGACAATCGGAACTTCTTCCGAAGCCACAAGTCGTGGTTGGTTAATCTTGATATGTTGGAGAAATACAACCGCAGCACAGGCGACATCATCCTCCGCGACCACATCACCGCCAAACTCTCCAAATACAGGAAGGATGAGTTCGAGGAACTGCTGAAGATGCGCTGATGGTTCTCGTAATTACGCCCAAAGCATCCGTAATGGCGAGGGAGGACGACTGGAGCAACCTCTCTCGTGCAACCTGAGATTGCTTCGTTCCTCGCAATGACGCGACCTGGCAAGTTGTTCGTCTGATCATGAAACCGATCGTCCGTTGCTGAAAGATTTTTGATGCCGCTGTATGCGCAGGGTAGGTTTGTGTCTGCACCCACAAAATCTCTCCCTGAATGAAACGTGTATTATCCTCTATTCTGCTGTTGGCCACCACTGGCTTTCATGCCCTTGCACAAGAGACCATTGTTACCATCGGCACTGGAACCGTCAACAGCCAATGTCCGGCCACGCCAAGCGCGGAGAGCTATTGCCAAACGGTGTATGAGGCTTTTCAGATGACGCAGGCTGGCTACATCACCCGCCTTGCCTACAAGCGGAATGATGCACAGGCCTACACCAACGCCATGAACTGGGTTGTCTATCTCGGCAACACCACTTCTTTGGGTTTCTATAGCAGCAATAACGATGCTATCGCATTGGCCAATTTGACACAGGTCTTTAGCGGAACGGTGGAGGTGACGGCCTCGGAGGTCATCGTCAATTTCAACACGCCCTTCTATTACAATGGAACCAATAAGTTGGCCATTGCGGTGAATGAAGTGACCTATGGCAAACACTACGCCTACCTGAAAGGCACCAACTACAACAACGGTTCGGCCAATTCACCATCGAAGACATTTAAGAACTACACCACCGCATCATCGGTGAGCGCGGCAAACCCAGGGGTCTGCGATCAGATCTCCGCGTTGGCTTATCAACCGAACATCGACATCACATTCTCCACCTGTCTGTGGCCTACTTCACTTACGGCCACCAACCCCACGCAAACGACCATGCAAATAGGTTGGGTGAACGGCCTGAGCGAAACTGCTTGGCAAGTGGAAGCAGTGCCAACGGGCGAGGCGCAAGGCACAGGCATTGTGCAGGCGGCCACTACCAATCCCTATACATTCACCGGGCTGGACCACAGCACGGAGTACGATTTCTATGTGAGAGGCAACTGCGGTTCGGGCGATTTCTCGCGTTGGAGCGGCCCAGTTACGGCCACAACCGATTGCGGCATCAACATCTGCTTTCAGGAGGATTTCAATTCTTACAATCATCTGGAAGAGCCCCGATGCTTCACCAACATCAACAATGGAGGTGTGGCAGTGGGCAATCCCGGTGACCTGTCGTTGGTGATAGGCGCTGGTCCGGGAGCTTTCTATACCTCCCTTCCAGAGTTCCAATCATTGAATGGCGGTATTCTCAGTTTCACTGGACGCAGCCAGTTCGCCACCTACAATGTGGTAGGCTATGGCACCATGACCGACCCGACCAATGCCTCTACTTATACCCAGATCGGTACGGTGACCATGAGCACGACCACGCAGAATTTCAGTCTTGACTTTGCGGGCTATGCGGGTACCGATAAGTTCATTTCCTTCAATTATACAGGGGTGAATGGCAATACGAAGGTGTTCATGGACAACATGACCTTTGATGGCAACGGGGCCTGCGTGTTCAACAAGACCTTCGTGGATCAGGATGCCACCGGCAACAACGATGGCACTTCTTGGGCCAATGCCTACACTTCCCTGCAATCTGCACTTACCAGTGGTTCCACCAACGATATCTGGGTGGCTGAGGGCGTCTACAAACCTCACGCTTCTGACAGGGATGCATCATTCATCATTCCGCACAACATCAAGGTGTATGGTGGCTTTGCAGGCACAGAGACCGCTGTTTCGCAGCGCGACATAGCGGCCAATCCTACCATTATGAGCGGTGACCTTTCGGGGAATGACAACGCCACGATTCTGCACACGGAAGCCACACGTCAGGACAACTCCTACCACGTTGTCAAGCTACGTGGAACGGCTCAGAACATTGTGGTGGACGGCTTCACCATCTCCGGTGGCAATGCGAACGGGGCTATCTCGAACGCCTGCGCCACAGCTGCTGCAAGTCAGTATTACCATGTGCGCGGTGGGGCCATCTATGCCAATCCGTATGCGGCCAACAACATTATCAGTGCATCGTTCAACAACTGCATCTTGGAGAAGAACACAGGCCTGAACGTGGCGGTGTATTCCAGCTTCACGCCATGTGGCGTCACTACGATGACCACCGATGTGGACTTCAATCATTGCATCATCCGCAACAATTACTCGCATGAGTTAGCGGCCGTGCTTTACAGCGGGTCATCGGGCTACAGCATCCTTTCCTATGGTATGATGAGCAATTGCCTGATGCACGATAACGTATCGGGCGCGGATGCCTCTTGCCTGTACCTCGTTACCAGTAACTCGAACGGTGGTACTGTTTCGGGGATAAGCTTTGATATGATCAATACTACCATAGCTGGAAACACTGGGGCAAGTGGCAGGGCCATCAACATGGTC
>JBFYQB010000187.1:0-6633 GCA_041302955.1 Flavobacteriales bacterium | reverse complement strand
CGGTCATTCTTCCGCTCGTGCCCTATTCGGGCCTTGAGTATCTATGGTCTTTCAACGCCATCGCTCCCCAATGGTCGCCCGCACCGGACACGTTGGTCATTGGGCCTGTGACGGCAAATAGCGGAGGCGCATTGGCCTTTGCCGACAGCCTTTGCATCAGCGACCCTTCCTTGGTCTATATCAATCCGATTGCGGCATCTGGGCCTCCGCAGGTGGCGGGCAGTGCAAGCCTATGTCTGGGCGACACGCTGTTATTGACCATTGCCGACACCGGCAACGCCATCATCACGTGGAATCTACCCGGTGGAACATCGGTGCAGGGCAGCACGCTATTCCTTCCCGTTCCTTTGGCGGGCGACTACACCTTGAGCATCGACCCGCTGCTATGCCCCGTGGTGGACAGTGCCTTTGCGGTCGTGGTCAATGTGCCGATTGAAATGACAGTGACGACATCGGCCCTTTACTTCTGCGCCACCGATTCCATCACCCTTTCGGTGGACAGCGTCACCTTGGCCGTATGGCACCCGATGGAGATCGCGGGGCTTTCCATCCCCATCACTGGCGAAGGCGAACAGCAGATCTATGCCACCGCATTGGACACCAATGGATGCAGCGTCACCTCGGCAGTGGTCACCGTTACGGGTTATGCCCCGCCTGCAACCCCTGCCATCAGCGACACCTCGTTCTGCCAATGGACGGATGTGCAACTCGCCATCGCTCAGGACAATGTCAACTATGAATGGCAGGTGGTGGGCGATAGCGCGGTTCAGATCGACTCGCTCTTCATTCCTTCTATCGGAACAGAGGCATGGGTGAGCGTCACTCCGTTCGATAGCCTGTGCATCGGACTGCCCGACACGTTCCTTGTGGCCGTGGTGCCCTTCCCTTCGTTGGACAGCATCAGCGATGCGATGGCCGTGTGCTATCATGACCCGTTGGCTATCGGGGTGATGGGCGTGGATGGTGTGGCGTTGCAATGGATGCTGCCTGATGCCACAACAGTGCAGGGCGACTCGCTGCTGCTTGCTGTGCCCATGGATGGCGACTATGTACTCGCAGCCGCCAACGGGGCGTGCAGCGTCAGCGATACGTTCACAGTGACTGTCATCCCGCAATTGCCTGTGGCGATCGATCCGGAATCACCGCTCTATCTGTGCGCAGGCGAAACTGTGGAGGTCAATGCACCCGAAGGGTTTGAGGACTATGTGTGGCTGCCGGACAGCACCATCGGCACGGTCTTCACTGTTCCCGCACCGGGCAACTACCTGCTCCATGCCACGGACACTGCTGGCTGTGTGCATCCATCGGACACATTGCTTGCGCTGGCTGTGGCCGCTCCCGCCATCCCTGCCGGACTGAGCGACACGACCATCTGCCAAGGCACCGGGATGATATTCTCCACTGGAAACACAGCGCTGGACCATCACTGGCAGGTGAATGGCACCAACTCCTCGGCCACGTATGTCCTTCAGCTGGCTGTGATACTCGAAGAGACGGTTGTGGCTCTCAGCGTTACCGATACGCTCACCGGATGCACTTCGGACACGATGGAGATCACAGTGGAGGTCATTGTGCTGCCCGCTGCGCCCCAGACCACCATCACCAGCCCGCTGTGCGAAGGAGAGGAAGCCATGCTGACCGCCACCGTCTATCCTGATGTAGATTATCTGTGGACAGGGCCGATGGGCGAGGTGGGCACAACGCCTGACCTTGGGTTCGGGCCTATGACCATGGAGGATGCGGGCACCTATGTGCTGACCTATTCCATTCAGCATTGCTCGGAAGATGCCGACCCTGTGACGTTGGTGGTCAACCCCATCCCCCACGAACCGGAGATCGAAGGCAACGGCATCATCTGCGAGGGCGACACCTTGCGCCTTACGCTGCAACATCCAGATAACGTGGAATTCCTTTGGACAGCCCCATTGCCCGGCAATAGCAGTGAGAGCATCATCGCAGTGCCCGACATGCAAGTATCCATGGGCGGCCAGTATGGCGCCACGGCCACGTTGGAAGGCTGCGTAAGCGACACAGCATGGTTGCACGTGACCGTTTCGGCACCACCACAGCTTGAACTTGGCCCCGACACCGTCATCTGCATGGATACCCCAGTATTGTTCCACTTGGATGAATTGACCTTCTCGGAGGTGCTGTGGTCAACGGGCGAAACGTCCTATAGCATATCCATCGACCTGCCGGATACGCTGCACGTCACCGCTTGGACGGATGGTGGTTGCGTGCTGAGCGACACGGTGGCCGTGGAGTCCATAGACTGCGACCCGGTGGAGGCCACGGTCTTCACCCCCGATGGCGATGGCGTGAACGACCATTTCACCCTCTTCCGCAAAGGAGTGGTTGAGCAGCAGATCGTCATATACAACCGCTGGGGCCACAAGGTCTATGTCCTGCAAAGCATTGACGACAGTTGGGACGGCACCCACCACGTGACCAAGGCCGATGAGCCCGAAGGCACTTACTACTACGTGGGCGAGGTGAAACTCATGAGCGGCAGAACGGCCATCAAGAAGAACTACCTGCAGTTGCTGCGCTAGTCCATAATGTGTACGTTCCTAATCACATGATCAAGTCCTCATACGAAAATGGAATAACTCACTCTACATCCCAAGAAATCGAAAAGATAACTTCTAGATGGAATGACCTGAAACCTTAGCCTAGACCGGTCTGCACAGGGGCTTTTGCGTTACGAAGAGGACACGACTGGACCTTCGGCTGTAGTAGCTTCGCGTCACAACAGCAAAGTATTGTCCTTTTACCACATGAATCGTTTGCTCGCCCTATGGATCATTGCTCTATTGGCAGCCGGTTGCGCCTCCGACCGCCAGTTCATGCGTAGCGTTATGCAGGTCACGCAGTTGCCCGATGACGGCCTACGGCTGCGCTATTTCGGCACGGGATGCATGATGATGGAGTATGAAGGCAAAGCACTCTTCACCGACCCTTTCGTTTCCAACCCAAAGGCACTGCGCTCGCTGGCCGGCAAGGTGAGCACCGACACGGCCTATGTGAACAGGTTCCTGGCCCCTGCAGATCTTGGCAACGTCAGGATGGTCATATCGGGTCATGCGCACTACGACCATCTGATGGATCTGCCCTATCTGAGCCAGTGGATGCCCAAGGATGCAGTGGTATGCGCCAACAGAACGGCCAAACACATCCTTGCCGCCTATGGAACTGCTCAGTCGCTTACTGTGGTCGACAGCCTAGCCACCGACAGCCTGACGGTGGGCACATGGGTCTATGCATCAGACAGTAGCATGCGAAGCATGGCCATCCGATCCATGCATCCACCTCAGGTAGCGGGCATCCATATGATGCGCGGTTCCTATGAGGCCGACCTCACCCAGCGCCCCGAGCGGATATACGACTGGCTTCAAGGGCGTACCCATGCTTTTCTGGTCGATTTTCTGAAGGCGGGCAGGCCTGCTTACCGCATCTACTTCTCGTCATCAATGGCATCCGCACCGTTCGGGCTGTTTCCTAAGCAGGTGCTTGAAGAGAAGACGGTGGATGCCGCATTCCTCGGTGCGGCAGGTGACCGAAACCAGCAGCTCTACCCCTCGCCTATCCTACAATTGACGCAACCGACCAGGGTATACCTCATCCATTGGGAGAGTTTTTTCCGATCAAAGGACCGAAAGGCCAAGGCCATTGGCCGCAGGGCACTGCACAGATTTTATGAGGAAGTGAGAGCGCAGTTGCCGCCCGAGGTGCATATCGTGGTGACCGTGCCGCTCAGGAGATACTGAACAGAACTTATCGCACCTTGACGGCAACAGCGGCAATGATGCTGCTGATGAACCCTGTGACGAGCATTGCCAACGTTCCGAAAAGCACTTGCGTGGCAGGCGAATAGATGCTGCGGGCCGATTCAAGGCGTTGGGCCTGTTCTTCTGCAGTCAGTCCAGATTCGGAAAGCAGTTGCTGCACTTTGGCAAGGCGCTCATGAATGAGATAATCGCCCGAGGTCTTGAACAGGATGAAGGTGACGAGCGCCATGCAAAGAGTAAAAATTGCCACTGCTTTCAATCCTTCCTTCACCCGCTTGGGCATATCGTGCGACAGCACATTCTGCTTCAACATCATGACCATGTACAAGGGCACCAATGTGAGCACAGCCATACTGTTGACAAAAACAGTCTGCCCTGCCACAGCAGATAGATCTGAACGGGTTGAAAAGATGAATACGTTGGCCGCAATGGCCAAAACGATTGCACCAAGAACAGCGAAGAGAGGCTTCACCTGCGCTTATCAGGCTCTTGCAAGCACTGGAAACTGGCGCGAAGCCAATTCATAGGCTCCGAAAAGCACGCCTGTGAAAAACAGGTCGCCCATCAGTGAATTGCGGTAAAACGGCAGACCTGCCACATAGCTTTCTATCAGACCACCTATGCCCGGGGCATAGATCGTGCCCGTCATCCACACCGCTGCATTGGTGATAAGAAAGAACAGAACCGAACCCGCCACAGCGCCCAACATGCCATTCAACACACCTGGACGGCTACGGATGACCTGACCGATGCCCACAATAAGGAAAAGGCTCAAGTAAACTGCCCACATCGTATCATGAAATCCCAAAAACAAATCGGACAACAACATGATGCCCAAAGGCGCTGCGAAAGCTGCAATACGGTTGGCAAACATGGCCCCACCGAACAGTGCAATGGCTGCTACCGGGGAGAAATTCAAAGGCAGCACACCAGAAATACGCAATGCGGCAGCAGATAGCAGGAGCACAAGAACAAAAAGAGTACGGCTGTTCATGAAGAAGAATGAAGATTATAAAAGCAGATGCCCGTCATGTTCTGATGGCAGTCGGGCAAATGTACGAAGTGATGATCAGGACTTGAGTTTTTTGTGCCTCCTGATGAAATCCTCCAGATCCTCAGCTCCAAGACGCTTGGCTATGATCTTTTTGTTCTTGTCCAACAGGTAGATGACAGGCGTGCTGTAGATGTCATATAGATACTTATAGGCCGATTTCTGCTCTGGGTCGCTCACGTTGAGCCAGTCTAGTTTCTTCTCTTTGATGAAATCGAGCCATTCCTGCTTCTTATCAAGCACCTGAGTTCCCACGGCAAACACCCCGACACTCAGTTCGTTTTTGAACTTGTCATAAAATTCCTTCACCACAGGGGTCACTTTCTTACAATGGCCGCATTCCGGATCCCAGAAATAAGCAATGGTGTAGTCCGCATTCACCTTGTGCAGTTCTTGCCAGTTTCCATTGGCATCCTGCATCCGCAGATTTGGCGCCACCTTGCCTATAAGCGACCAATCGAGCTTCTGAGCCCGCTCACTGATCTTGGCAACCGTTGAAGAATCTGCCCAAAAGGCCTGACCGGTCATGTAATAGTTCTTGGCCATGTGAACGAAAACCGCATCCATGCCCATCTGCTTAGAAGTTTCAAAATGCTGCGTCACCCAATAGACCACATACTTGAACAGGTCGTTATCGGCCCGAGCCTTCTCTATCAGCATGTCGGCCTCCTTGTTGATGGTGTCAGGCACCTGTAGGATGGTCTTGGTCATGTACTGCTCAAGTTTGCCATGAAATACGGGAGTGCGAATGAGACGTCCGTCTGTAAAATCCACATTGTCCCAGTAATGCTGCTTGTAATAGCGGTATTGGAACGTACTGTCCACCTTACCATTCTCCAACAATGGAGCATCGGGCACTTCCACGTCCTTCGATGCGTTGAACACTTTGGTCATGAACGCATTCGGAAATTTCTGCATGAAGTCGAGCTTGTAGGCCTTAACATCGGTATCCACCGCACCCAGCTTCTCTTTCAGTTGCTTGAATTCGGCAGTTTCCATGTAGCCGGTGCTGTCTGCCTTCTGCAATTCTGCCATACGGTCGGTCAATGGTTTGGTAACCGTTTTCTTGTCGTTGATATATTTCAAGTAGTCGTAAAACTGTTTGTTCTCATCGCTACCTACCACCTTCATGGTAGCTATCTCACTACCAAAGTCCGCTTCCATCTTGATATGTTGCTGATCATCTATCACCACCTCAAAATACTTATTGTCAGGCGGCATCACCACGATGTAGATGCCTTGATCGAGAGCTTCAGTTCCTTTGAATGAGAATTTACCTCCCACTTCCACCCGGGTCGAATCCTTGATATACTGTTTGCTACCGTAGTAATAGGCGAGGATAACCTTGCCCTCTTGGCAGCCATTGATCTTGAAATCCAGTTGATAACCTGGCTTTACGGTCGCTTTTTGCGCAGTGGCAAACTGAACCGACAGCAAAATCATCAGAAGACTAAACGCATTTCTCATGTCTCTTTTCGTTTTTGGGTTCGCGAGGCGCGAAAATAACAACAGGATTCCCCAAGGGTTGCCATTGGGCAGCTGTTAAGGAGTGTTAAACCGCTTCGCGCCAATCATAGTCTGGCCAAAAACCAACTCAATGTTTCGCTACGCACCTGCTCCATTTCCTCCCCTGCCCAGCCATGACCGCCCTGCTGAATGGTCAGCAACTGATTGGGCACCCCCAAAGTGGTCAATCTGTCACGAAGGCTTAACGCATTGACGTAGGGAATGATACCGTCCTCTGTACCATGCACCAGCAATGTGGGGGGCACATCGGCATGCACATTCCAATAG
>JBFYQB010000186.1:0-8397 GCA_041302955.1 Flavobacteriales bacterium | reverse complement strand
TTTTTACCTCGTCCGGAAAAGTGAGGACGAACTGCGCTTCTATAATCTGAAATTCGGCAGAAGCAGTTTTGGAGATAGCACTGTTAACAATGCCTTTCCATTCCACTTCAAGATAAAGCCCTTGCCTGACGGCACTATGCACTATGAGGTGGACCGAAGAACCGATGACCTCGACCTTGCCAAGGAGTTGAAGCGCCTTTATCTCCGCGCATTAGGGAATCCCTTAGAGGATTCTTGACAAGAAAGGCCCGAGAACGGGCCTTTCCTGTCAAAACCAGATCATAGCGACTCTACTTATCGCGCTTCAGCAATTTGCGGCCTCCATAAGCAGCACCAGCTGCCAACAGCAGGGTACTTAGACCATCCAAGGGTACTTCGTTCTGTGCAGGCGGTGGCGCTGGGCCCTGTGCAAATGCCGGAACAGCCATGACCATAACGGCAAGCACAAGTAGGAATGGAATACTGTGGTATCTGTTCATTATTTGATGGTCTTAGCGGTTATCGTTCCTTCAGCAGAAAGGAACTCGGCATGGTAAACACCGATAGGCAATGCACTGACATCAACCATGCCAGAGCGTCCGTTGGACACACTTAGCGGCTGCACCATCACAACCTGCCCCATGGCATTGTAGAGTTTGAATTCGCCAGCAGTGCTGATGTCAAGACCCATTTGCACCTGCATGCCATTTACGGTTGAGATGATGCGTGAAACACGCTCCTCCTCCTCATCAATACCTGTTACCAGTTCGGGCGACAACCAGAGTTGGAAACGATTGAACTCGTCCTGAGCGGTCATCTGCACCGTTACCGTGGTTCCTTGCGAAAGCAGGTACATGTGTCCGGTCTGCAGGTCTTCGAGATAGACATCGATGTCCTCAAATCCATCAATGCTGTCCGCCTCAAAGGTGTAGGTGCCCGACTGGGCCACAAACGTTTGCAACGGCACGATGCGCGGCTGGGTGATGGTAGGATAGACCGCAATGGCATAAGGCTCATTGGCCTGCATGGCACCAAGGGCTATGTTGGCATTGCCGCGCACCTTGTGGGCATCATACATCACATCGCGCAGTTCGGTGGCATCGTCCTTGAACACCACCAGCGTCTGGTTGAAGAGGTCGTTACCGGAAATATTCAGCCAGATGCGGTCCATGTCCTCGGGCTCGGCCAATCGGAAGAACTGCGAATTGTTACCTCCGCGCATCGCATTGGTGAAACTGACAGTGCCGTTGCTCTGAGCATCCACATGGAAACCTTGACCTGTGGCAATAGATCCATTTGGCGTATGTCCACCGCCACCAACAGAACCAACACCCGACCATACTGCATAATCACTTGTCGTATAGCCCGACCCTCCCGAGTTGTCATCGTCCCAGAAATAGATCACCCCGGCAATCCTTCCTGTTCCGCTTGGGCCATTGACACTGATGAATGTGTTGGCGCTGATGGCAGAAGGATATGGATTGCCCACAAGGTTGAAACGTGTTCCAGGACTGAGTGACGACATGCCGTTGGCTGTAGTGGTCACACCATAAGTAATGTTGGCATTGTTTGCTGCTCCCGTGAAGCTTGCAAGGCCGCCAGCTGTCGAAGCATAGCCACGGCCGTTGGTCATGGCCCCTCCGAATGACTGCCAACCTGGGTCTGACGGGTTCGTATCGTCAGAATAATCGTGTGTGCCCAAGGCCGAATTGTAGAGATAACCACTGCTGCCCGGCAACGTTCCGCCAACAACCGGGGTGCTCCAGTAGTTATAGACCGATGTGCTTGCGGTGCCCTGTCTGCGTACAACGATATTGCCCGAAACCGAACCGCCACCATTGGTAGTGCCCGCACCGTGAAGTAACTGAGCTCCACTTTCAATGACAAGATTACCGTTTGCTGTGATGGCACCACCCGTCTCGCTGCGGGCAATAGCACTCACTGTGACCACGCCATTGAGCGTAACAGGTGAACTTGCATGGAAATTGGCCACGTTCACATTCCCCGCGAGGGTTGCAGTTGCACCGCCTTCCATAACTAGGGTTCCAGCACCGAAGTTGGCCGTGCCATTGTTCACCACGTTACCATACACGTTCAAGAACTGACCGCTGTTGATGGTAAGGTCTGCTCCGGTATTCACCGTAAGGTTCTTGCAAGTGGCAGCAGGCGTTACGCTTACAATGGGCTGGGTGGCCACATTGGCAATGATCACATCATCTGTGTTCGTTGGCACGCCCGGGCAAGGTTCCCAGTTGTTGGGTTCGTTCCAGTTGGCATTCACGCTGCCGTTCCAGACCTTGGCTGTGGTGGAGGCGGAGGCTGAATTTGGGATATTCAGATTATCAAATCTGGCCGTCTCTGTGCAACTTACTCCATGCTGCCAAACTGCTCCGTAATACTTCAGGTCAAGGGCGGTATGAATAACATCGGTGCCTGTTACGGCCGTACCAAGACTACCAGTAGTTGGATCAGCAAAAGCACTTGTACCATCATTTCTGGCATAAATGGACCAAAGACCGCTACACGGGTCAAAGGTTACCCGAACACTGTAGTAATTATCGAAATCGGTCTGTGACGTAACAGCTATGTCCACAACATTGGGCGTATTAGCGGTCAATCCGTTTGTAAATCGAACCAGTTTCAACGGTTTGGGGTCTCCTGAACTTGCATTGCCGATAATAACCGCATAACCATCGGCACCTGCTGTGTTGACATTGGCTTGATCGGCTCCAAGAATCATCCCAACTCCATAGGTGTTAGATCCAAAACCTGAAGGGTCGTTTCTGTCCTGATGCATATTGAATACCCATTCCAGCGTTTGACCCGCATTATCGAAAACGGTCTCATAGCGCGTCTCTACATTGAACATCACCTGCTCCATGCCATTGGAGCCATTGGAACTTTCCCCGTCATTACAGTTGGTGAGAACCAATTGTCCTCCTTCGACACGCGTCCTTGAACCATTACCAGTTCCTGCTTCACTCCACGCTGTGGTCTCGCTGCTTGGGTTGCCAACTGTATAGCTGTCTGGTCTATTGAAATGATCGAAACTCTGGTATGGCGCATCCACCACATTGATATTCGCAGTTATGGACGTGTAACTACCTCCCGAGGCCAAAACCTGAAACACCTCCTCGGTATCATAGGTCAAACCCGTCCATGTGTAGGTTCCATTCACAAGGTTCGCGGCATTCTCGCCAGTGAGGTTGCCTGTGCCTGTGTTCTGCGCAAGGGTGATAAGCGTGTTGTCATCCTGATCGATATTTCCGTTGGCATCTATGGCGCTGACCGTTATGGTGAACGCATCCCCAAGGCCTACCGTTGTAGGTGCGCTGATGAACTGTAGGGTGGCATCAATGTCTATCTCATTTAATGTGGCATTGCTCGTGGCTGTGTATGTGCCAGGCTGGGAACTTAAGAGTACATCACTTTCAATTGTGACATCGGCAGGCACTAGACTGAACCTGAAATGCTCACCGTCAGATCCCGCAGGCAACGGGTCGGCCAAGGTGATGCGCATGTAGATGTCGACAAATCCATTGTCAGCCACGGTGATCGGAGTAGCGATTGGGAAAGGAATGTCCGTAGCGTTCACCAGTCCTCCTCCTCCAATGGGAGTCGCACTTGCTCCTTGAAAGAATTTGCGTGAAGCAATGGCCGCACTCCAATCGGGAACAGTATTGCCAGCCCCGGGTCTGATTGTCCAACCTTCATAGATAGTTGGTTTCGTGTCGGCATCGTTGCCTGAACCGTTGCCGTCATAAAGGCGGAAATGCCACACTTGAACACCATCGGAACTGCTAGTGACCGTGCCATTGATCAACGAAGAGATGCTGGTGGCCTCACCTCCTTGAGTTACAATGACACTTTCTGTGGAGGTCACGTTGTCATTATCTGTAATGGCGAAATTGACCGAGGCGGGCGTTCCGATAATTACACCGGTAGTTGGATTACTGATAGTGAACGTAGCTGTTTCCGTCCCCTCGGCAGTAGCGTCATCCGCCACGGAAAAATTACGGGTGCCCACGGTTGCGCCATTCGCAATGCTAATGGTAACCGTGTTACTGAAATCGACTCCTGAAAAATCCGAAGCAGTCAATCCTGTGCCCGTAAGGTCCACCTCTACTGTGTGAGCTCCTACAACGGCCGTACTCGCAGTGGCCGTAAGGGTGATTGCCGTAGTTGCAGCTTCCGAACCCGTTGTAGCATTGATTGACAATGCAATAGACGGTTGACTTGCTGCACATGTCACTTCAATATTGTCTATCCGCCAAGGAGAAGTGCTGCCAGTAGTTTTGTTGAACTTAATATATACCACAGAAGATGATGAGTATGCAGAAAGGTCAACGCTGCAAGCAGTCGTACCTGCCGAAGTTGTATTACTGTGATCATAGTTTGCTACTACCGTGAAGCCAGTTGTTTGGCTTGTAGTGGAAACCTCTATGTTCAAGTTCTTAGCCGTTGCATTGCCCGTTCTGCTCAAATCAAATGTCATAGAAGATGGAAACGCAATTGCGCTCGTTGTAACATGCCCTGTATTGCTTGAGATGTCCGCATAGTTCGAACTAAATGTGATTCCAGTGGTAGAATTTACCCATGAAGTTGGATTGGTTCCAGCCGAAAAATCTTCCTCCAAGCATGGTCCGAACAATGTCGTTGTGCTCTCAGTGTATCCAGCTGCGTATGCCGGGCCACCAGAACAAGAAGTGTTGTTGTAAGGAAAAACGAAGTAGTGATATTGGGTAGTTACGCTAAGGGGAGAGTCTGAAAAAGACGTGCTGGTTCCAAATGCCACTACGGTTCCAGTCCCGAATGCGCTCCCCACTGTGTAGCTTGTTCCCAACGTTGGTGTTGCGGCCAATGTACCCGTTGCATTGCGCACCACGAGGTAACCTGTAGCGCCCCCACTTGGAGCCGTGATAGTTCCACTCACCGCGCTGCTGGTCGGGGTAAGGGTAATGTCGGTAACTGCATTGGGTGCTGCGCAGGCCGCTGTTACGGTCTGCGCATTTCCGTTGGCTGAACCTGTGACACTGATATTGGCCGTCACATTGGCATTGGCTAACGAACCCGTGATGGTTCGCCCTCCCACTGCACCACCGGCCACATCTGCTATAAGCAGGTAACGAACAGCCGATGATAGCCCCGTTTGACCCGACACGCTCGAAAAGACCAACGGATTGGCCAAACTTGCCACCGTTGCGATTGGCGCAGCTATTTCGCCTACATCCGCAACGCCATCATTGTCAGCATCCACAATGAGTCTAAAATTCGAAACATCCGATGTTGTGACCGTGCCACTGGTTGTAATGCTACAAGCTGTGAAATTGAAAGTACCTGTGCAGGCAGCAGGCGTAAGTCTAAAACCGAAAATAGGTGCATTGGATGCTCCAGCAGCAATGTTTCCCGCAGAAGGTGTACCTGTATTGGCAAGTGTAAACGAAGGTGCTACACTGGTGGTCACCGCAATGGTGAATGCAGATGCATTCGCATTAAAATCAATAACCCGAATTAAATAGGAAGTGCCCCCAACGGCAGAACCAAAAGCAGCGGTTTCGCTTGTCGTAACGCCCGAGTTACTATTGACCAATCTGCCACCTGTACCAGTTGGACATGATGAAGCTGGATATATCTCTACATCTAAGTCTGGTCCTGAAGCAAATGTAACAGTCACAGTGTGCGAACCGGAACATGAAGGAGTAAATGTGTACCAAACATCGTTCTTGTTCAATGTTCCGTTTGTAGGCGTAGTGCCAAGCATGGAGCCATTGGTTGCAGCAGCATTCACAGTCAGATTTACAGGGGTTGCACATACATCATTGGCGGGTGCATCGTTGTCAGTTATGGTCACCGTATGCGAGGTCTGCGAACCCAATGCCGCACTTGTGCCACCGCTTGGGCTGCTCAGTCCTAATACAATGGTCTCGTTGCCTTCTACCAACAGGTCGTCATTCGAAATATAAACCGTAAGGCATTGGTCAGTGCTACTATTGGCCGGAAAGGTGAGTGTTGAAGGAAAGGTGATGGCCGCAGGAGTGCCTGCGCCATCATCATAGTCCGCCCCATTGGTGGCGGTGCTGCTGCCATTCAACGTTACATTGACCGTTGTTGCCGTTGATGCACTTGGATTGGTGATGCTGGCACATACATCCACAAAGAGACCGCTTTCTGCCAAAGATGATGTTGCGGAGGCAAATTGAACGCTAGTTGTGGAAGCAGCCGTCCCAAAAGCGACCAATTCCAAATTCTGCAATCTGATTCCCCTTCCTGAAGTGGCTCCAACTGAAAACCTTAAACGAACTTGGGAACTAACCCCGCTCAAAGTGACTGAGCGAGTAACATAACTTGTTGTGGTAATTGCGGTACTAGCAGTTTGAGTATAACTGACACCTCCGTCATATGACACCTCTACTTTAAGTGGCCGATGAGTACCTGAGCCAAACGATGTTATGTCCACGCTGAAGGTTGCATCGGTATAACTTGATAGGTTGTACGTGGCTGTAGTTATTGTGTCACCGCTCGTTCCCGGTTGCACCATCCAGTATGTTGTTTTGTCAATGGGTTCTGATGTGATATTGTTCAAGAATGTCCATCCAGTAGGAGCGGAACCGCCACCGGCAAAATCAAAAACAGTTGTCTGCCCCCAACTCACATTCCCCATCAGCATCAACCCCGAAAGCAACAGCATTCCAAGCAGGTTCTTCGAAAATTTCATGGTCGGTAGAATTTGAATCATGGTAAGCATGTAAGCAATGAGGAAAAAAGTGGTCGAAAGTACTTGGGCAAGCAAGCTCGAAGGCGCAGCAACAGAGCCCTAATTTTTTGGGCCTACAAAAATACCCTCCGCCTGCGCAGCAGTTAGTCCCTTAGGTTATCATTTCCTTAAGAAATGCAGGTTTTTTTGGTTGGTTGGTCACAATCATGACCCCAATCTAAAAGCAACAGACGGAATTGCACTTCATAGGTATGGTGAGCTCCAAAAAATGAGCCGGCTGTCCAGCGCACTGCTACAATCATAAAGTTCAGACGGTCGTTACGCAACGGTGTACTATCACCCAGATAGACGCCTGCTTAGTGAGCACTAACGCAGTGACTGCGGCCCGCAGGGCTATGCTTTAGCCACAAGAGGCACTGCCATCTACATGGTGTAGACGGATGGGCATGAGGTGCGCCCTGCGCTACTTGTAGTGAATTAAGAGGAGGCGAAGGATAAGAGGGCCCCGGCACAGAGACAATGCGCCTCACTACCTCACGATGCTTCCGTTACCTGATAGCACTGTTCATGAAAGACCCACTGTAGAATGCGAAGAAACTCATGGGAAATCCTAGGATAATCATGGGAAACCCTAGTATACTCATCGGAAATCCTAGGAAATTCATGGAGAATCCTAGGAAACTCATGGGAAACCCTAGTATACTCATGGCAAATCCTAGGATGGTCATGGAGAATCCTAGGATGATCGTGATGAATGCAATGAATATCACGTGAAATGGAAAGAAATTCATGAGTTATTCCGCATTTCATTTCAGCTCTAGGCCATCATGACCAAATGCGCGGAAGAGCTGGGCGTGGAGCCACGGAATTGTCACTTTAATTATGACGCTTACCTGGTTAAGGTCTGCGCTAATTTGTGTACAACTTTGGCAAGAGCTTAAATGCTCACCTTTGTCAAGGTTTCACATAGCACCTTTTAGAACTATGAAAAAGCTTTTCCTACTTTCATTTTCCATCATTTCGACTGCGGCAATTGCCCAGAATGTTGGTGTAGATGTAGCCACTCCCCTTCAGAAACTCGATGTGGCTGGCGGTATCCGCATCGGCTCCTCCCCTTCGGCCATCGTAGGTTCCATACGGTTCAATGCGGGTCAGTTTGAGGTCTGCGTCACCAACGGTGTATGGATTCCGTTGGCCAGTATGGGCCCGACAGGACCTACCGGTGCAGCAGGAACTAATGGAGCTGATGGTGCCACAGGACCAACAGGTGCTCAAGGAATAGCTGGACCGACTGGCCCACAAGGAATACAAGGCATTGCAGGACCGACTGGAGCAACGGGAGCTGATGGTGCAGATGGCGCCACAGGACCTCAAGGTATTGCAGGGCCTACTGGTGCTCAAGGAATCGCAGGCCCAACAGGTCCGCAAGGCATACAGGGAATAACTGGCCCTACAGGGGCAAATGGAGCTACAGGACCTCAAGGAATACAAGGTATTGCTGGACCCACGGGTGCTCAGGGTAATACTGGACCGACAGGCTCACAGGGTATTCAAGGCATAGCAGGCCCAACGGGAGCTGATGGTGCTACAGGGCCTCAGGGTACTACGGGACCAACAGGCTCACAAGGCATACAGGGAATCACTGGTCCAACAGGCGCCACGGGTGCCACAGGCCCTTTGGTGGCCGGCACGGTGAACCAGAC
>JBFYQB010000185.1:0-3060 GCA_041302955.1 Flavobacteriales bacterium | reverse complement strand
ATTTTCTGCAGCATCAAGGAGACAAGCTGAGTTATGGTGACACGGCCATGGGCGAAGTGCTGCATTTCCACGCTCATGGAATACTGTCAACAACCGGGGTAGTTCCAATTGAGGTAGATGTGCATCGCCAAACTGATGGCAGCACCTACCTGTTCAAAACCAAGAGGGAAAATGGAGCACTACCATTTGACCCTTTCGGTGCCAGTTTCTATCTGTTAAGCCGATATGAGGAACATCTCCCCCACTCTATCGACCAATTTGGTCGCTACGATGCCACTCAAAGCATTGCCTTCAAGAATCATTTCTTGAACGAGCCTGTGGTGGATCAATGGATGTTGATGCTGCGGGATATTCTGACGGACCACTTTCCTTCGCTCGAGGTGCGCACACCTACCTATCGGTTCATCTCCACCATTGATATAGACAATGCATATGCCTATCGAAGAAAAGGGATGGTCAGAAATGTGGGCGGAGGACTGCGTGATGCTTTGAAAGGTCATTTCGGAGAAGTGGCAGCACGGGTCGGAACATTATCAGGCGTACAAACCGACCCGTATGACACGTATGCCTATCTTCAAAACGCGCACAACGATGTCCATGCGCAGTGCATTTACTTCTTCCTATTGGCCGACAGAGCCGAGCGCGATAAGAATATTCCTCACACCGATGAGCCATTCAGGGCACTTATCAGGTCCATTGCCACACATGCAATGGTCGGTATTCATCCCAGTTTTCGGAGCAATAGTGTGGCCGGTCTGATGGAAATGGAGCGTTCGCGTCTCGAGGACATCATCAAGGCACCGGTAACCAAAAGCCGCCAACATTTCATCATGCTCTCCTTTCCGAAAACATACGAGGAACTGCTGCGGGCAGGAATCACGGAAGACCACTCGATGGGCTATGCCACACATCTCGGATTCAGAGCCGGCACTTCGATACCCTTCTTGTATTACGACCTTACGGAAGAGAGGACAACTGCGCTGCGGGTATTCCCCTTCTGTTGCATGGACGGCACCTTGCGCCATTACATGGCGTTGACCCCCGATGATGCCACGGAAGAGGTCGCTGCCTTGGCCCAACGAGTGCGCGAAGTAGGTGGTCATTTCATCAGTATCTGGCATAACGAATCTGTCCGCGACAGTGGCCCATGGAAAGGATGGCGTAAGGTTTTTGAAAACACATTGAAACTTGCTGCGCAGCACTGATGCCACCATGCCTATCGCGCTATATTTGCGCCCCTTCTGCCCATCCAACCTATCGTTTCAACCAAAGCAATGACACACGTTCTAACTGGTAAAGGATCGCTCATGGACCGTTTTGTGGCCGAGCTGCGCGATGTGAATGTGCAGGGCGACAGGATGCGCTTCCGTAGAAATCTGGAGCGCATAGGCGAGATAATCGGCTATGAACTGAGCAAACAACTGAATTGGGAGAATGACGTGGTGAACACTCCACTTGGAGAAGCGTCCACCATGCGACTGGCCGACCAGCCTGTGCTTGCCACCATACTGCGTGCCGGCCTGCCCTTGCATCAGGGATTGCTCAACTATTTTGACGCTGCAGACAATGCCTTCATTTCGGCCTACAGGATGAATCATAAGGCGGACGGCTCGTTTGATGTGCGGGTTGAATACCTCAGCAGCCCTTCTATTGAGGGCCGTACAGTGATCATCAGCGATCCGATGCTGGCCACTGGTGCTTCGCTGGTGCTGGCATACAGGGCCATGCTGCGCAAAGGCACACCGGCCCATGTGCACATCGTGGCAGCCATTGCCAGCCGGCAGGGCATTGACTATCTGGATCAGCATCTGCCCAAGAATTGTACGCTATGGGTGGCGGCAATAGACGAGGAACTGACCGCCCAGAGCTACATTGTGCCCGGACTGGGAGACGCTGGCGACCTGGCCTTCGGCACCAAGGAATGACGCACGCAGTATTCCCTGTTCTTAACACATACGCGCTCAAAGCCTGATGGAAAAGGCATTGCAGATATTGTTGGTCGTACTGCTCAGTGGCACCAAGTTCCTGTCTGCACCAATCACGGCCCTTAACATCGGTTTCGGATTTGTTCAGACGTTGGTCATCACTTCCTTGGGCGGCATGCTGGGCGTGGTATTCTTCTTTTTTCTCAGTGGTATCATCATGAAGGTGGCAAGCCGCGTAAGCACTTCATCTGCAGAAGAGAAGAAAGTGAAGTCAAAGCGCCACTTCACGTGGAAGAACAAGATGATAGTGCGGGTAAAGCGCGATTTCGGCCTTATCGGTCTGGCAGCACTCACACCCACGCTGCTTTCCATCCCGGTGGGCACCTTTCTGGCAGCGCGCTATTTCAAGAACAGGACGAAAGTGTTGGGCTATCTCTGTGCCTCGGTGCTCGTATGGTCGGTCATCATCTCTTCGGTGGTCATCATATTCTGACCGCAACCAATGAAGCATAACGTTGAACACGTATTCTTCGACCTTGACCGCACGCTTTGGGATTTTGAGACCAATTCGAAGGAGGCACTGAGCGAACTGTTCCATCATTTCGGTCTTGCTGACCGCGTGAACGTGGGCGAAGCAGAATTTCTCCCCATTTACGAGGCCATCAACGAAAAATACTGGGAGGCCTATCGTACCAATACGATAACCCAACAGGAGCTGCGCACCGGCCGTTTTGCAGATGCATTGGCTCATTTTGGCCATCATGATGCACAACTGGCCCAGGCCATGGGCGAGGCCTACGTGCATCTCAGTCCGCGCAAGACCGCCCTCGTTGACGGTACCCTCGAACTGCTGAACCACCTGAGCGGCCGTTATGCATTGCATATCATCACCAATGGATTTGAAGAAGTGCAGCACATTAAGCTCAGCACCTCGGGCATTGATGGTTATTTTGGAGAGATAATCACCTCTGAACGGGCCGGAGTGAAGAAACCAGATGCAGCCATATTCAGATTTGCAGAGCAGCTTACCAACGCGGTGCCTCAACGTTCGGTGATGATAGGCGATCATTTTGATGCAGATGTGAAAGGCGCCAAGGCAGTGGGGTGGCACGCCATTTACTTTGAACCTGCCGGC
>JBFYQB010000184.1:0-2973 GCA_041302955.1 Flavobacteriales bacterium | reverse complement strand
ATGACCTTAGAAGCAGTAAAACAACGATTCGGAATCATTGGGCACAGCCCGTTGCTGAATCATGCTATTGAGACCGCAATGCGTGTGGCACCGACCGACATTTCGGTGTTGGTGACAGGTGAAAGCGGGACAGGAAAAGAGGTGTTCTCGCAGAGTATTCATCAACTCAGTGCCCGAAAGCACAATCAATACATTGCCGTGAACTGCGGTGCCATTCCAGAAGGAACGATCGACTCGGAACTGTTCGGGCACGAGAAAGGGTCGTTTACTGGGGCTCACGAAGCACGTAAAGGTTACTTTGAGGTAGCGGATGGAGGCACCATTTTTCTGGATGAGGTGGCTGAACTGCCGCTAAGCACGCAGGTGCGCCTGTTACGCGTGTTGGAGACTGGTGAGTTCATCAAGGTGGGTTCGTCCAAGAGTTTGAAGACCAATGTGCGCACTGTGGCGGCCACCAACATCAACATTGCGGATGCCATCAGCAAGGGAAAGTTCCGCGAGGACCTGTATTACCGCTTGAATACGGTGCCAATCATCATGCCACCACTGCGGGAAAGACGGGATGACGTGGCGTTACTGTTCCGCAAGTTCGCAAGCGATTTTGGAGAGAAATACCGTATGCCATCTGTACGGTTGACGGATGAAGCTACGCAGCTATTGATGGGCTATTCATGGCCTGGCAACGTGCGTCAATTGAAGAACGTTGCCGAGCAGATCTCCATCATAGAGAAAGAACGCGAGATAGGACCAGAGACGCTGCGACATTATCTGCCTGATGGTGGCAAGGCCAATCTTCCCGCAGTGCGGGTTGCTACGCCAGAGCAGGGCGGGCCTTCTGATTTCTCGGAGCGGGAACTTATGTACAAGGTGCTGTTTGACATGAAGCGTGACATCAACGACCTGAAAAAACTGGTGTTGGAGATGGCGGCACATGGTGGTGAACTGCATCCGGCCGTTGCTGAAACACACGCTCAGACCTTGCGAAGACTGCATCAGGATGTAGAACCGATGATGAGCAGTGGTTTCTCATCGGCACCCGAAGTGCAGATACATCGGCCAGGTGACCAGAACTATCACGCTCATGAAGAGATGGAGGAATCGCTGTCGCTGGAAGAACGTGAGATGGAACTGATAAAGAAGGCATTGGAGAAACATCGAGGAAAACGCAAAGCCGCTGCTGATGAATTGGGTATTTCTGAAAGAACGCTTTACAGGAAAATCAAGGAGTATGGGTTCGATTAAACATTTTTCGTTTTCCATTTTTCTGATTTCCGTGCTGTTCATCAGCGGCTGTAAGATTTACTCGTTCACTGGCGCAAGTATTTCGCCTGATGTGAAGTCTATCAGTATCTCGTTTTTTCCCTCCTATGCGGCACTTGCCCCAGCCAACATGCCTCAGCTTTTTACCGAGACATTGCGTGACAAGTTCGTGAGCCAGACCAACCTAGACCTGCTGCCCAACGGAGGCGACATACGATTTGAAGGGTTCATTTCCGATTATCGTACACAGCCTGTGGCCATTCAAGGTAATGCTGCGGCACAGAACCGATTGACAATCTCTGTGAATGTCACGTTCACCGATACGAAGGATGAGGAGAAGAGCTTTGAGAAGACCTTTACTCGATTTGCCGATTTTGCCTCTAACGTCAACTTGTCTGATGTAGAACAATCGTTGATGGTGGAGATAAACGAGCAGCTCATACAAGACATCTTCAACCAATCTGTGGTGAATTGGTAATGACTGGGGTCGACCTATATAAGTGGATCGCAGAGCCTTCGGTCTTGGACCGTGACAGCCTGCTGCAATTACAGGAATTGGTGAGGCGTTATCCATATTTCCGTTCTGCACAATTGCTGTTGGCCAAGAATCTGAAAGTTGAGAATCATATCGATCAACGAAGACAGTTGCATCTTGCGGCAGTTTATGCAAGCGATAGAAAACTTCTTTTCGGCCTAATTGAAGGAACTCATCCCCCGCTAAACGATGTAGGCGACAACTCTCAACATACCACTGAGAAGGAGGGAATTGACATGGAAGTGGTAACCAGTAAGGAGGAGATTCAGATTGGAGTCTTGGAGCCCGTAGACGAAGACACAGTATCAGACTATGATGTTGAGTCTCCATTGGCCGAAAATCCTTCTCTTGTATTGGAGAGTGGTTCTTCTACCACTGAAATAATCAGGAAGGAAGAGGAGGATGCCAAGAACGTGATCCATTCATCACTTTACGACCTTATTCCAGAGCCGCTGATATATCGCATAGAGGATGCTGTTCTGCCGGAATTGGCACCTGTTGAGGTTTCAGAGGATGAGCCTGCAACATTGTCATTCGATCAGTGGCTTGATCGAATCGGTAGGTCGCCTGGTGTATCTTCGCGTGTCACACCTCGGGTTTCCCGTCCCGCCAATAGTAAAGACAACTTGGCGCTTATTGCCGATTTTCTTGCTGCACAGCCCAAGGAGGGACGCACTCAGCGTGCAGAATTCTTTAAACCTAGCAAGGCTGCCGAGCGCAGCAATCAACAGGAATTCTCTGTGATCAGTGAGACCTTAGCAAACATCTATGAACAGCAAGGCAAGTATGAATTGGCGGTCAAGGCGTTCGATTCACTGGCTGTGAAATATCCAGAGAAAAGCAGTTACTTTGCCGCCCGTAAAATGACAGCACAGGAGAAGCTTAGTGGCCACTCTGATTGAGATGTCATTCGTGAACAACCATCGTAATTCATCTTTTCAACAATGTATACGCTCATTATCATCTTAATTCTAGTCGTTTGTGTTCTGCTTGTAGGTGTTGTGCTGGTTCAAAACAGCAAAGGCGGTGGATTGGCATCTGATTTTTCATCTAGCAATCAGATCATTGGTGTGCAGCGCACGGGTGATTTTGTTGAGAAGGCCACATGGTATCTTGCATTTGCACTTATTGTTCTTAGCATGGGGTCTAACTTCTTCATCGACCGTTCAGAATCTGGC
>JBFYQB010000183.1:0-4410 GCA_041302955.1 Flavobacteriales bacterium | reverse complement strand
GGTCACTGCATCCACTTTCTGCTCGTCCATTTTGCCACCGAGGGTGACGGAAGTGAGCGATTGTGTCTCTCCACGGGTGAAAACAGCCGAACCATGCGCACCAGGCAGGTAATCGATCTCTGACCAGATAGGGCGAACCTCATCCAGTTTGCGGCCGTCCAAACGAACGCGATCGGTGATGATGACATCACGTACTGCACGCTTCTGTGCCTTCTTGAAATAACCACCGAGCAAAGACTTCAGTGGAAGTTCTTCCTCAGTCATAGTGGCAACGAATGCCTCCTTGATTTCGCTGAGACGCGCAGAACGGGCTTCTTTTCCGCTGCCGCTCTTGGCCATCTCTTTCACCAAAGGATAGCAGAAATCAAACACTTTTTTCTCGAAGGCGGCATCGTTGGTCTCGTGCGAGTACTCGCGCTTCACCTTCGATTTGTCAACCAGAGCAGCAAGGTCCAACTGGGCCTGCACTTGGATCTTGATGGCCTCGTGACCTACTTTGATGGCCTCGATCATCTCTGTCTCAGAGCATTCATGCATTTCGCCCTCCACCATGGTGATGTCTTTGGCAGAACCAGCGATGAGCATGTCCATAGTGGCTTTGGTCAGCGCAGTACGCGTTGGGTTCACCACATATTTGCCATCGATCTTGGCTACACGTACTTCAGAGATAGGGCCTCCGAATGGGATGTCAGAAACAGCCAAAGCTGCGCTGGCAGCAAAACCGGCCAAAGCATCAGGCAACGTTTCCTTGTCACCAGAGATAAGGCTGATGAGTACCTGCACTTCAGAATGGTAATCGGATGGGAACATGGGGCGCAAGGCGCGGTCCACCAAGCGGCTCACCAATACTTCGTAGTCAGAAAGACGCTTTTCGCGCTTGAAGAAACCACCTGGGTATTTGCCAACGGCAAAGTATTTCTCTTGATAATCAACGGACAAGGGAAGGAAATCCACGCCTTCGCGGGCTCCAATGCTTGACACTACTGTGGCCAACAACATGGTGTTGCCCACCTTTACCACTACAGCACCATCGGACTGTTTGGCCAATTTTCCGGTTTCGACCGTGATGGTCTGACCGCCTACTTCAAATGATTTTACGATTGCTTTCATCTACTCTTCTTGTTTTACCTCTTTACTGGTTGGTTGTTGATTTACTTTTTGTTTTCTCTTCCTCTTTACGCGCTACGAACGGGTACAAAAAGAAAAAGGCAATCCGGAAATTGCCTTTTTCTTAATTCCTATGATCCGATTACTTACGGAGATTCAATTCTTTGATGAGCGCACGATACTTCTCAATGTCCTTTGCTTTGAGATAATCGAGAAGGCGCCTTCTCTTACCTACGAGATTCAGCAACGCTGTCTGCGTTCCGAAATCCTTTCTGTTTTCCTTGAGGTGGCCTGTCAGGTGGTTGATCCTGTGCGAGAAAAGCGCGATCTGCCCTTCTGTGCTACCTGTGTTTGTGTCAGCAGCACCGTGCTGTTTGAAAATGCCTTTCTTAACTTCTGATGTCAGATACATCTGTATGCGATTGAAATGGTCTGTAAAAAACGAGGGGCAAAAGTAAAAAAGAAAAACAAACGTGCAACTGAATTTCTCGGAATCTCAATTCCCCAACATCCGCAGCATGTTCGCGATGAAAGGCTTCAACTCCTTTCTGGGAACGATCTTGTCCAAGAACCCATGTTCCAAGACAAACTCTGAGGTCTGAAAATCCTTGGGAAGGTCCTTGCCAATGGTCTCTTTGATAACGCGTGGACCGGCAAAACCGATAAGCGCACCTGGCTCGGCAATGTTCAGGTCGCCAAGCATGGCGAATGATGCCGTGATGCCACCAGTTGTCGGGTCGGTGAGCAGAGATATGTATGGGATGCCTTTTTTAGAAAGCAGCGACAATCTGGCGGAGGTCTTGGCCATCTGCATCAGCGAATAGGCTGCCTCCATCATGCGGGCACCACCCGAACGCGAAATGACCAACAGCGGCACATTCTCCTCAATGCAACGATCTATGGCGCGGGCCAGCTTTTCGCCCACCACACTGCCCATCGAGCCTCCGATGAAATTGAAATCCATGGCCGCCACCACAAGCCGTTCGCCCTCCACCGTGCCAATGGCGGTGCGGATGGCATCGTTCAACCCTGTCTTCTCGTGGGTCTCCTTCAGGCGTTCGACATAGGGCCGCGTGTCGGTGAAATGGAGCGGGTCGTTGGAAAGGATCTGCTCGTTGAACAGCTCAAAATGCCCCTCATCATAAAGAATATGGAAATACTCCTTCGACCCGATGCGCTGATGGTGGCCGCACTTGCTGCACACCCACAGATTGGCCTCGTTGTCGGCAGTAGGTGCCACCAACTTGCACGAAGGACATTTATGCCAAAGACCCTCTGGCGTCTCCTTCTTGTTCTGCGTGGAGGTGTTGATGCCCCCTTTTATGCGTTTGAACCAGCTCACCTTCGGTCAATTAAAAATTAGGGATTAAAAATTAAAAATGATGATGTAGCAACGAGGTGAACGCCCATTTTTAATCCCTAATTATTCATTTTTAATTACTTACGCAATGGTCACCTCCTTGCTGAGGTACACATCCTGAATGGCGTTGAGCAGTCCGATGCCCTCGGTCATCGGTTTTTGGAATGCCTTGCGGCCAGATATCAGTCCGTGACCACCAGCGCGCTTGTTGATGACAGCCGTTTCAACCGCTTCTGCAAGATCCGTTGCGCCAGAAGATGCTCCACCGCTATTGATAAGCCCGATACGGCCCATGTAGCAATTGGCAGCCTGATAGCGGCACAGATCGATCGGGTGATCGGAGGAAAGGTCGCTATAGACCTTCTTATGTGTCTTACCGTAGTTGGCCAAAGCATTGTAGCCGCCATTGTTGGTAGGCAATTTCTGCTTGATGATGTCTGCCTGAATGGTCACACCGATGTGGTTGGCCTGCCCCGTAAGGTCGGCAGAGGTATGGTAATCCACACCATCTTTCTTGAAATCGCTATTGCGCAAGTAGCACCAAAGCACCGTTGCAAGGCCAAGTTCGTGGGCATAAGCAAACGCTTCTGACACTTCCACGATCTGCCGCGCGCTCTCCTCTGAACCGAAATAGATGGTGGCACCCACAGCCGCAGCACCCATGTTGTACGCATCGTCAATGGTGCCGAACATGATCTGGTCGAACTTATTGGGATAGGTCAGCAGTTCGTTGTGGTTGATCTTTACAATAAAAGGGATCTTGTGAGCGTATTTGCGTGAGCAAGAGGCCAACACACCGAATGTGGACGCCACAGCGTTGCACTGCCCTTCGATGGCCAGTTTCACGATATTGTGAGAATCGAAATAGATAGGATTCGGAGCAAAGCTGGCCGCTGCCGAATGCTCAATGCCCTGATCCACCGGAAGAATGGACACGTAGCCCGTTCCGCCCAAGCGGCCATGACCATAGATCCATTCCAAGTTGCGCAACACACGGGCATTGCGATTGGTGTTCATGAATTGCTCAGAAACGAAATCTCCGCTCGGCAGGATCAGACTGTCTTTCGGAAAGGTCTTGGAAGTGTGGTTGAGAAGCGAATCGGCCTTGGTGCCAAGCAATTCTACTATCTTATCGTATGCCATATTGTTCAGCTTATTTTTTGCGGAGGGCAAAGCTAAACAAAATAGAAAGCGAGGGTCTGAGACCTTAGGTGGGCATCAGAATGGATAACCAATACCTATATTGAAATTGATGTCACTGGTCTTGAAACGTTCGATGGCCCATCTGTTCCCTTCCTCAAAACTTGGGTCATGGACAGGAGTGGCCACGTCCAATCGAATGACAAAGAAATTGAAGTCCAAACGGAGTCCCACACCCATGCCCAAGGCTATCTCCTTATAGAATCGGCTGAAATCAAAATTGCTTTTCGGGCGGTCCTTGTCCGGGTTAACAAGCCAAATATTGCCCGCATCCGCAAAGATGGCACCTTTGAACCACCGGTATATATTGAACCTGTATTCAATGTTGAACTCCAATTTAATATCAGCGAATTGGTCGCCCAAATTGAGTGAATCCGGCAATGATCCCGGCCCTAACGAACGTGCAGGCCAAGCCCGAATTCCGTTTGCGCCTCCAGCAAAAAAACTGCTCTCAAACGGCAAAGCACCCAAGTTGAGCAGTGGGTAACCAAGGCCGTGATACGCTCTGAATACCACTTGACTGTTATTGTTTGGGATAACGTAACGTCTAAAATCAATCTCGTACTTAAGATATTGAGCGAAAGGGATATCAAAAATGCGGTAACTACCGGTAGTATCCTTCTCTGCCTGTGCAGCGGCCATTATACCTCTTAGTACATTACCCGAACTTTCCAGGCGCAAACGCAAGTAGGAGAAGTCTTCTTTCTTATTCAGCTTCTGACCTGAGAATGTGAAGGTGTAAT
>JBFYQB010000182.1:0-8068 GCA_041302955.1 Flavobacteriales bacterium | reverse complement strand
CATCCACTGTGCTGGTGGAGAAGGTGGGGTTGGCACTGAAGGTGGCCGTAACACCAGCCGGAAGGGTGGTGAGAATGCTCAGGGCGATGTTCTGCGGGGTGCCATTGATCTGGTTGATGGCTATCTGAAACTGAACGGAGTCGGCCACCACACGGTCTATGGTTCCTGTGATGCTGCTGGGCACGGCCGTCAGATAACACTCATTGCAGTTCTGCTGATAAGAGGCCAACCAACATGCCCCATTGAAGATGTCGAGGGTGCTGTCTGTAAGATTGAACACCACGAGACCGGGAGCAGGGTTGTTGATGGCATCGCGTTCGGCCTCGGTCATCTGCGGAGGGAGGAAGCCCTGCGTTCGCGATTCGATCTCCATGATGGCACTGCTATCCGGGGTCTGGGTGTTGACCCCGATCTGGTTGGCGCTGTTCCAGAGGAAGCTGGTGGCGGTCCAACCGATGTTGGTGATGGTGTCCCAGTAGAGTGTCTGGCCAAAAATGCCGTTGGGCAACTGGAGCGGGATGTTTCCCTGTGGCCCGAAGGCCGACCTCCAATAGATGCCGTCAAAGTACCAGAACGAGCTATCGGTAGGCGTGTAGATGAGGAGCCCTGTGGCAGGCGTAGCGATGCTGAGGGTGTCGGTGCGGGGCACGAGCACTCCGCGGTCGATGGCGGAGATATCCATGATGGCGCTCGGGTCGGGAGAGGTGGTGCCTACGCCCACATTGTTCTGGGCATGGACAGCGATGACGCCCATGGTGAGCACAATGCTCATGGCGTTCATCAGATGCTTGAAGTTCTTCATAGTGTCGAGGGACAGCTGAGGCACAATGGCCTCTTTGTTATGGAGGCGAAAAATACGATTATCCGTAGGAATGATGCGGCACTGCTTGATGTATCTGCCCCTACTTTCGACCACTTCATTATTCTTCCTGACGATGGCGTGGTTTTTCCAAATGAAGGTTACTTTTGCCCCGCGTCAGGGCAATTAGCTCAGTTGGTTTAGAGCACTACCTCGACAAGGTAGGGGTCACTGGTTCGAATCCAGTATTGCCCACTTTTTCCGCCCTCGGAAAACCCGCGCTGGCATGAGCATGACCATGGTTTTCCTCCGTTTTTCGTCCATCCTGATGCTGATGCTGCTGATGACCTCAGCGCCTAAGGCCATGGCCGATGTGGGCACCCGGCATCTATTGCTGTCTGAACGTGCCACGATGAAAGCCCAGTTGGATGCCCTGTCGGGCGACACCACAGCACAGGCACGGGAGCGGTCACATGCCCTTGCCACTGCCCTCGTAGCCATGGACACCCGCATATTCGCCTCGTATGATGAGACGGTGGGCCGCCTCTACCAACAGCAGCGCAGACGCACGAGCAAGGAGCGGATGCTGGCCTTTGTGGCACTCCTCTGTTGTTTCATCGCCTTTGCCAGTGTGGCAGCATTGTACTTTGCCAACAAGAGGGCGCTTCGGGAGAATAGACCAGATCTTGTAACGCAATACCGTCAGTTCTATTCGGACCTAACCGCGTCCATCGGACCCACAGGGCTTCCTATCCCCACGTTGGCCAAGATGAGCCCGGTGGTGGTGATCGGTGTGATGGGCATGGCCCTGTCGATATTGGCGTATCTGATCAGCAGTCTGCACTGAGCAGCGCCTTCCTGCTATCAGGTAAGGCTTGCAAAATCGTCCCGGCTGACGCGCTGCTGTGTGTCCACGAGGTAGCCGCGTTCACATTTGAGCGTACGCGCAGGATGCTTCTCAAAGAAAGAGTAGTTGTGTGTGGCCAATAACACGCTGGTGCCTTTGGCTGTGATGTCGATGAAGAGCTGAAGGATGCCATCGGAGGTCTCGGGGTCGAGATTGCCGGTCGGCTCATCGGCCAGTATCACTTCGGGGTTGTTGACGAGGGCGCGGGCGATGGAAACACGCTGCTGTTCGCCACCGGAGAGCTGTGTGGCCATTTTGGACCTGACACCTGCTGGAAGATGCACCAGACCAAGCAGCTCGGTCACTCGGTCGTCCATCTTCTGCTTGTCGGTCCATCCTGTGGCACGCATCACAAACTTGAGATTCTCGTCAACTGTGCGGTCTGTCAACAGTTGGAAGTCCTGAAACACGATGCCGAGTTTGCGTCTGAGGAAAGGAATGTCCTTTGGGGCTATATCTTTCAGCTCATGGCCTGCAACTACCCCTTCGCCTTCGCGCAACGGCAGATCGGCATACATCGTGCGCATCAAACTGCTCTTGCCACTGCCCGTGCGGCCAATGAGATAGATGAATTCGCCTCTGTCCACGGCAAACGAGACCTTGTCAAGTACAAGATTTTCGCGCACGTAGATCCGTACGTCCGCCAATTTGATGATATGCTCCTGATCGGCCATGATTTCGCTGCTTCGGGCCAAAGATAGCCCCATTTCACAGGGCAGGGGGCGCACATTTATTTTTACATACCCCCAATAATTTCAACAGTTCCGCGTTCATAAGTCCACAACGTGCCGCAGAGGGCCCCAAGTAGCGGGTCTAATTTAGCGGATGAGAAAATGGGACTGTTCCGCATCGTTTCTGGACTTGTAAGACCCGCCACTGCTATTGCAATGGTGGCCTTCGGGGTGAGTAACGGCCGCCTCGCTGCGCAGCGCGTAGCTGCCGACACGGATGCACAGCGCGAATATGGCGTAGGCCTTGAACTCTTCCAGCACAAGAAATATGCGGTGGCACAGGACAGGTTTGCTGTGGCCACTCTCCGCGCTCAAGAGCTGCCCACCATCTATGCCGAGAATGCAGAGTACTATGGTGCTTGGGCGGGGCTCGAACTCTTCAATAAGGATGGCGAGTTCCTGATGGAGGAATTCATCAAGCAACATGGTGACAATCCCAAGGTGGGCACTGCTCATTTTCATCTGGGCAAACATCAGTTCACCCGCAAGCGCTATAAGGATGTCATAGCCCAATTCTCCTTGCTCGATGAGCACGAATTGGATGAGGAGTATCTGGAGGAATATTATTTCAAGAAAGGATATTCCCATTTCCAATTGGAGCAGTACAAAGAGGCACAGAGTGCTTTATCGCACGTGGTGAAAGGCGGCCAGAAGTACCGCTCGCCCGCTGTTTACTATAGCTCTTACATCCTCTATCGGGAGGATAAGAACGATATGGCGCTCAAGGGCTTCCGCGAATTGGAGAACGATGCGCTCTTTGGCAACACGGTGCCTTTCTACATCCTACAGATACTTTACAGGCAGACGCACAACGAGGAAGTGATCACTTATGGTACTTCCATGCTCACCAAAGACTATGTGAAAGGCAAGGAAGGCGAAGTGCACCGCATTCTTGGCGAGGCGCATTACAATCTGGAGCAGTTCGATAAGGCCGTGCCACATCTTGAAAGCGCGGTGAGCGGACTTGGTGGAAACCGTGACGACCGCTACAAGCTGGGCTATGCTTGCTATCGTGCAGGACAGTTTGACAAGGCCGTCACGTATTTTGAGCAGGTGGTGCAAGAGCAGGACACCATGGCCCAGCTGTCGTATTACCACATGGGCGATTGCCATCTGAAAGCTGAGCACAAGATGGAGGCCCGCAATGCTTTCCGTTCGGCTTCGCGTCTTTCTTTCAACGAGAAGATACAAGAGGATGCGCTCTTCAACTTCGCCAAGCTGGCCTACGAACTCTCGTTCGACCCGTACAATGAGGCGGTGCAGGCATTCAGCGAATACATTGAGACCCATCCGAACAGCGAACGCATTGATGAGTCGTACAATTTTCTATTGCAGATCTATCTCGTCACCAAAAACTACGAGGCGGCACTGACGGCCATGGACCGCATTGCAAAGAAGGACGAACTGCTCAAGACCACCTACCAGCGCGTGGCCTACGCCCGTGGCACAGAACTTTTTCACGACCTAAAATTTGAACGGGCAGTCCATTTTTTCCAGCTTTCAGACAAATTCATCATCAATCAATACATCGCTGCGCAAAGCAGGTTCTGGCAAGGAGAATCGTATTCGCGGATGGATAAGCCAAAGGCGGCCGAGGAGTATTACATGGCCTTCATCGAATCTCCGGGAGCCATCCGTCTGCCTGAATATGGCCTTGCACACTATGGTATCGCCTATCTCCACTTTGATAGGGAAAACTATGGCGAAGCGGCCTCTTGGTTTCGCAAGTATGTTGAAGTCGAAAAGACCGACAAGGCGCGCATCAGTGATGCCTACATGCGCACAGGCGACTGCTACTATCTGCAACGCAACACCGGCCTGGCCATCGAGTTCTATGACAAGGCCTTGAAGCTCAACCAGCCCGATGCGGACTATGCCATCTTCCAGATAGCTGTTTGCTATGGTGTGCAAGGCAATGGCGCCTCGAAGGTGGAGACGCTCAAAGCCATGCTGGAGAACTATCCGAACACGGGTTTTGCTGCCGATGCCAAGTTTGAAGTGGCCGAGACCTATTTCTTTATGGACAACAATGCGCAGGCCATTGCGTGGTTTGACAAGGTGATCAACGAGCATCCCAATTCGAGCTATATGCGTAAGGCCAAGCTCAACAAGGGCCTAGTGTATTACAACATGAGCGAGGATGAGCGCGCGCTGCCGTTGTTCAAAGACGTGGCCGAGAATCATCCGGCCACGGCCGAAGCCAAAGAAGCCTTGCTCAAAATCCAGAAGATCTACATCGAGAATACCGATGTGGCCGGATTTGAGCGATACATGGCCAGCAAGAATTTTCCGGACATCACCAAAGGTGCGTTGGACACATCTTATTATCAAGCTGCCGAACTGCGCTTTGTGAGGGGCGATCTGGTGAATGCCATGAAGGAACTGAGCGGTTATCTCAGCAAGTTCCCTAACGGATATTTCGCGCTCAACGCTCATTTCTACAGAGCAGAAGCGTCATTCCAGTTGAAGATGTATGCTGAGGCGTTGACTGACTATGACCATGTGCTGGGCTATGCCAAGAATGCCTTTACCGAGAAATCGCTTTTGGCGGCTGGTCAGATCTACTTCTCGCAACAGAAATATGCTGAATCGGCCCAACGCTATGCCAAGCTGGAAGAGCTGGCCGAACGTGCAGAAAACCTGCTGGAGTCGCGCATTGGCCTTATGCGCAGCAAAATCGAGCTGAAGGACTTCATCGCTGCGGATGATTATGCACAGAAGGTGATCCGTGCCGACCGCGCACCAGAAGCTGTGGTCAATGAGGCGTATCTGATCTCCGCAAAATGCGCTTTGGAACAGAAGGACCTGCGCATGGCCGAAGCCAAGTTTCAAGAAACATTGCTGCGGACCAACAGCGAGATCGGTGCTGAGGCCATGTACAACCTGGCCCTTATCAAACACCTGAACGGATTCTATCCCGAAACTGAGAAGATGATCTTCGAGATGGTCAACATCTTTCCGAACTACAAAGTATGGATCGCTAAAGCATTCATATTGCTTGCAGACAACTACGAGAAGCAGGGCGACCTGTTCCAGGCCAAGCTCACGTTGCAAAACGTGGTTGACAACTACCTGGGTGTGCTGCGTGATGATGCCCAGCGCAAGCTCGATGCTATCAATGCAGCCGAACCAGCGTTGCAAGAACGACAGGACGGTGGCTCGTTCAAAGTGGAGTTTGAGCAGGAAGGCAAGGTGGATCAACGGATTTTTGAAGAAGAAGCACCAGACGCTGAGGAATGATGAAGCCCCTTCATATCACGCTGGTCGTTGCGCTGATGGCGTTGGCTCAAACCGCCTTGGGGCAGCAGAAGACCCTGCCCGACAGTCTGCGGTTCACTATACGGAAGGAATATCGTCCGGTGGCCCGTGATGCACAACGCATCACCTCCAATCCTGAAATTCCGACCGACTCTACCCGCCTGCCCGCCATGAAGTACAGCGTACTTCCCGTGCGTCAGGAGCTGAACTATGAGGTACAACCTTTGGAGGCGGCCCAACTTTCCAATGAACCATTGGCCAAGTTGCGCAGCGGTCATCTGAAAGTGGGATTTGGCAATTATACCATGCCCTTCTTTGAGGCAAGCTTCGGCAGCCTGCGAAGTAAATCGTATCAGGCAGGAGGATTTGCGCGGTATCATGCCTCTTTCGCCACCTTGGACGACCGTCCTTTCGGATTTACAGATGCCGGTGTTGATGTGTTCGGCAAGAAGTATCTGAAAGCCCATGTGCTTGGTGCCAAACTCATCTATGACCACGATGAGAACTACTTCTACGGCTATGATTTTGAGGATACCACGCTGGTCAAGAGTTCCATCCGCCAGCAATTCCATCATGTGGGCATAGCCCTTGACCTATTGACCTTGCAGGAAGGAAGTAAGCTCCGGATTGTGAACAAGGCCGGATTGAACTATGCCTACACCACAGACCGATATTCCAGTACCGAACACCATGTGGCCGGCAACATTGAGACTGTTTTCAAGATAAAGAAGGAGAAGCTTTTCGGGCGTATCACAGGTGATTATTACCGCAACGATATGCCGACCAGAAACTTGGACAATGGTATTATCGGCTTTGAGCCGGAGTTCCGTGCCGAGCGCAAACGTTGGGGCATCGGGCTTGGTGTAAATCTTACACTGGACATCAACGACACGACCACGAAGGTGTTGGTGTTCCCAGTTCTGGATTTCCATTATTTCCTTGTTCAGGATATTTTCCGCTTCTATGCGGGTGCCAAGGGAGGCGTTCAACGCCATGGCCTGCGCACCAATTCGCAGACCAATCCGTTTGCCTATACGGACCTGAGTTTGAGCAACAGTTGGGAGCGGCTCAATGTATATGGCGGTTTCAAGGGCACCATCTTCCGTGCGCTGAGCTACGACATCTCCGTAGCACAGATCATCACGGGTCAGCAATTGTTCTGGGTGAATGATTGGAGTGATAGCATAGGCAATCGCTTTTCGCCCGAGTATCATGATGTGATGATAACCCGCCTGAAAGGCGAACTGAGTTATCAGCTGAAAGAGAAATTGCAGGTAGTGGCCATGGCCGAATATCGCTTCTATACCATGCCGAGCGACAGCATTGCTCCTTGGCATGAGGCACCATTCCGCTTCACTTTTGGAGGCAACTACAACCTTAAGGATAAGTTCATCTTCAAAGCCAGCATCACCGCTATGGGCGAAAGGACTGCACGCGGTTTTGCGAGTGATTCAACAGGTGTCTCCTATCCGAATGTCACACTCAAAGGCTACGCAGATGCCAACATAGGCGTAGAGTACAGGTACCGCAAATGGCTTGGAGCCTTCGTGGATTTCAGGAATATCGGTGCCATCCGCTACGACCTTTGGGACCGCTATCCTTCCCAGCGTTTCAGTTTCATTGCCGGGGTTCATTTCAGTTTCTGACCATGAAGAGCGAACAACGGTTGCCGCAGTTCGTTCAGTTGACAAATGCCAATCCTACGCATCATGGGTTTGGATAATTTTGCACGTTACAACATCAAACGGTGATCCAGGAACAGGGCGAGCATAGATTCATCGAGCAGGGCGAAGGGCCTGTCCTGTTGGTGCTGCATGGTCTGTTCGGTGCGCTCAGCAATTTCACCCATGTTCTGGGGCATTTCTCCAAGGATTTCAAAGTGGTCATCCCGTTGATGCCCATCTATGATCTACCACTCAAAAAGACCAATGTTCCTGCCTTGGCTGAGTATATCCACTCTTTCATCAAAGACAGGAAATACAAACATGTGACGCTGCTAGGCAATTCCTTGGGAGGACACGTTTCGTTGGTATATGCCGCGAAATATACCGCCAACATCAAGGCGCTGGTGCTGACAGGAAGTTCTGGACTTTATGAGAATGCTTTTGGTGGTTCTTTTCCGCGCAGAGAAGACCGCTCGTATATCCGTAAGAAAGTAGAGACCACCTTCTTTGACCCTGCCAATGCTACGGACGAACTTGTGGAGGAGGTCTTCGGCATCATCAACGACAAGTCGAAGCTCTTCCGTATTCTGGCCATTGCCAAGTCGGCCATTCGGCACAATATGCGCGAGGAACTTCCTGCCATTACTATTCCTGTGTGCCTTATCTGGGGTAAGAATGACACGGTGACACCGCCTGAAGTGGCCGAGGA
>JBFYQB010000181.1:0-9759 GCA_041302955.1 Flavobacteriales bacterium | reverse complement strand
GCTGCTCGAAGTGCAGAAGGACGGTTGCCGCTCGATGCTCTACCGTTTCGTTTCGCCATCCGGACAGGAGATGTTCATCGAAGAATCGGACCTGAACGACTGCTCGCGTCCTATGAGTGATGACATGGGCCATCCGGTTCATTTCAGTATGAAGGACGGCTGGACGGCCATCACGGGTTTCACCAGTCCCGAGGGTATGCTGCGTAGGCAGGTGTGGCATCAGGCAAGTGCCGAATGGGTGGGCCTCGTCCCCACATTCATCCATGCCGACCTGCGTCCATTGGTGCAGCGATCCTTGGCACAGGTGACGCGCGATGCAGCCCTCAACCGCTCCGTTACCGAAAGCATTGGCCTCTGGCTGCGGGCTCTTTCTCCTGATGATGCCTTTGTTGCCTCTGATCTTTTCTCCACCACTAAAACTTACCGTCATGCTTCTTAACCGCACTCTGGGGCAAATGCCCCACATCCGTCCTGCCATTGCCATTGCGCAGCCCAACACGATGACCGCCTTCCTCGGAGGCATCGACCGTGGCGAACTTCCCTACATCTACCATCATCTGCGGAAAGGATGCATTCTTCAGGTACAGCCCATTCGCAGCAGCGACCATCGGCACCTGCTGTTCAATGTGAGCTATGGCGGGTTTCACTTGGGCATATTGAGCCGCACGCTTGCCGACCGCATCCTACAATTGGAACGCGAGGGCCGCGCCTATCGCCTCACCATTGCCAGCATTGTCCGCGAGAAATACATGCCGCCAACGGCAGTTCATGTGGAGCTGGAGTGGTGATGATGGCGGTTTCCTTAGGATATTTGATGGAAACAGTAGATGATAGCTTTATTCGGCCATGGCCTTTTGAAATACGGAGGAGTTGAGCCTGTCCAATTGAGCTTTCATACCTGTGTATTCGGCTTTCAACAGATTGAAATGTTGCGATTGAACCCTAAGATTCTCCTGTAGTTGTTCTATCAGGGCCTGTTGTTCTTGAATGGCCTTGGTAAGCACAGAAACAACAGGAGCCATGTTCAAGGTCTGGGGCTGAATCGTTCCTTTGGCGGTCAGAGCGTCTTTCTCTCCATTCACCGCGCTTGGAATAACCAACTGCAACTCATCGGCAATAAATCCTTCGTGTACGATAGGGCTGCCGGAGAACAGACTTTCGTTGGTTTTTCTGTAGCGGAAACTGACGGGTTTCAATGCAAGGACACGCGCTATGGCCGATCCTTCGGTGGGTTTGATCTGGTCTTTCAATCTTCTGTCGGAAGTGATGTTGATCGACCCCAAGTTGGTGACGTCAATCCAAAGATTGGCCTGAGCGCCCACCCATTCGATGTTGAAAAGGTTGCCACCGATGGGGGCTGCAGAACCAGCTTTGGTACGATAACCCGAGTTTGCAGCAATATCTCCACCTACTTGCAGCGTGCTGGTAGGGGCAGCTCCCGTAGGTATGTTTATGCCCACTGTGGCACTGTTGCTCGCATGTGCGGGAATAGAAATGGCAGGTGTGTTATTGCCATTATAGAAAAATCTGAGCGTGTTGGGAGTCGAGCCTACATTGTAGTTGTCAATGGACCAAGAGTTCAATTCTGACATCGAGGTGATGCCAGCGTTGTTCAACAGGATGTGGGCCCCTTCTGTCAGTGCATCATTCGATGTGAGCGCAAGAAGGCCATCGCCCCGCAAAGCCATCACGATCTCTTCGGCCCCGCTATTGTCATAGCGTCTCCAGTCGAAACCGCGGTCTGTGTTGTTGAATGCAGTGGCCTGTGTATTATCGGTAGTGTTCCAGAAATCAACGTTACTGGTGCCAGATGTGCGGTTCATGCCTATTGCCAAAGCACCCACACCTGCGTCAAAGCTTGTTCCTGGATGATCGGCAGCGTTGTTTCCAGTATTGAAATTGCCAATACGGGTAAATCCACCTGTCACATCCATCCGTATGTTGCCAGCATCTGTTGCCGCAGGCGATATGGTAGCCGCCGCGCTTGAACCCACACGAAGGTTGCCCGCCCCTGTAAGGCGCACGCGCTCGGTGCTTGATGTCAACCATTGAAATCCTCCACCTTCCAGATTATCCTGATAGAAATTGAGGCCATTGTTCGCAAAGCCATACACGATGCCATCAGTTGCTGATAACCCCGTGGTGCCCGATGTGTAGCGTCCTATCTGGGTGGCTCCGGTGGCTGAGGTATGTAGATGCAGATTGCTTTGAGGCGCAGCGCCCACACCAATACCCACATTGAGACCATTGTCGTAAATGATGCTGCATGTAGCTGCGCTGCCTGTGGATTTTATCACGAAATCGGCAACTCCACAGCCTACAGGTCCTGTAGCACCTGTAGGACCAGTGCTTCCGTTGGCCCCATCAATGCCATTTATCCCATCGATACCATTAGCGCCATTGGCACCTGTAGGACCATCAGGGCCTGTAGGACCCGTAGGGCCAACCGAACCTGTTCCGCCTGGGCCTGTAGGGCCATCAGCACCCGTTGGGCCAGTTACACCTGTAGGTCCAGTAAGTCCGTTGGCTCCATTGGGGCCTGCGGGGCCTTGCGGACCAGTTGGTCCTGTTGCGCCATCTATTCCATCAATACCATTGGCACCTTGTGCGCCTGTTGCGCCTGCGGTACCATTGGCCCCCGGAAATCCAGTTGGTCCGGTTGGTCCAGTTGGGCCCGACCCTCCGCCCGATCCCAAGCAAACCCAGTCGGCAAGAGATGCATTCCAATAGCAGAACTGAAACAGATCTGTGTCATAGACCAATAGCCCATTGGCAGTGGCCAAAGGATTGACCGCCAAGCGCTGCAAGGTGTTCAGTCGAGGCACAAGCATGCCTTTATCGATAGAGGAGACATCCAGAATTGCATTGGGCTGAGGTGTGCTGGTGCCTATGCCAACGTTGTCAGTCTGTGCTTGTAGGGTGAAGGATGAGACGGCCAGAACTGCGGAAAGAAGTATCTTTTTTGTCATGAATGCTGATTTGACGCGGTCTATGGGTTCATTTGAAACAGGGAGTGACAGACGTCATGTTGAGCGACCAAATTAGCAATTGATCGTTCATACTGCGAGTGGCGCATATATCTACATGGACATGGTAGCAGCCCTTGGGCAACAGAAGAAGTGAAGTTGAGGCAGCGCAGGCGTCAACTCTTGTTCTTGCCTTTGTCTCCGCGGGTCTTTGGTTTCTTGTACTTGTATTTGATGGTGCGCTTGTAGGAGCCGCCAAGATTGACCTTGCTGTTCTTGGCGCTCTTCTCGTGAAATGCGCCCTTGGAATGAAGAATCGCCTCCGAGTGGGTGTAGGAAATCCCCGGCACGTGAGGCTTTTCATCCTCAATGAGCACATCGCTCATGGGCACATCGGTAGGTACGGGAAGCTGGGGAATGGTACGCTGCATGAGGGTCTGCACCTGAGCGAGGGCGTCATCTTCCTTATCTGTGGAGAAGATAATGGCCACCCCATCCTTGTCGGCACGGCCTGTGCGGCCAATGCGATGGAGGAAGTTGGGGGCCTCGTCCGGGATGTCGAAGCTGACCACGTGGGTCACATCCGTGATGTCGAGACCACGTGCAACAAGGTCAGTGGCAATAAGCACCCGGTGGCCGCCATCGGCAAAGGCACGGAGGGCACCGAAGCGGTAGTTCTGCGATTTATTACTGTGGATGATGCCCACCTGTTCGGGAAAGCGTTGGTCCATCAGCTCGAAAAGAAGATCAGCCTGACGCCTGCTGTCGGCAAAGACAAGCACCTTGGTCATGCTTGCATCATCATCCAAAAGGTAGGTGAGCAGGTTGGCCTTGGAGTTGAAGTTGGGCAAACGGTAGAGGCGCTGGGCTATCTTGTCGAGCGGAGTGCCGTGGGGAGCGGCCTCTATCTTGGCGGGGTCTGGAAAGCTGTCTTCGATGAGCACTTCTACCTCTGGGGTGATGGTGGCCGAAAAGAGCAGGTTCTGCCTGCGTTCGGGCAAGAGGTCGAGGATGTTGGTGAGCTGGGTTCGAAAACCAAGGTCCATCATCTCGTCTACTTCGTCAATGACCAGTTTCTGGATGGATTTAAGGCGCAGGAACCCACCAATGGCAAGGTCGAGCAGGCGGCCGGGAGTAGCGACCAGGATGTCGAGCCCAGCGGTGACGATGAGCTTCTGGGTGTTGATATTAGTGCCGCCATAAACACCACCCACACGCACATCCATGTACTTGGTGAGGTCTTCGATAACGCCAACCACCTGTGCCACCAGTTCGCGGGTAGGCACGAGGATGAGGATGCGCGGATCGTTCTTTTTGGAGAATTCCAACTGGCGAAGTATTGGCAATAGATAGGCAATGGTCTTGCCCGTACCTGTTTGTGCAAGGCCCACCACGTTGCGGCCCGACATGACCACAGGAAAGGCGCGGTGCTGAATGGTGGTGGGATGTGCAAGGCCCAGATCGTCAAGGGCATTGCGCAGGGGTGTGTTTATATTGAGGTCGGAGAAGGTCAAAGCGGGTAACAATTAGCTATTAACAATGAAAAGTGTGAGTGATGATTGCGGAAGTGGGTGCAAAGGTGGGGAGGAAAACCAGAGATGCGTGATGGATGCATTGATGTATTGGGAATGGTAGCAATACCGCCCGATCGGTTGGGAATGAAAGAGGCGAGAAGAAGTCGGCTCGGAAGAAGATAGCGGGGGCGGACTTGAAACTTCCTGGATGATGGGGTGAAGGTTCAGCGATTATCCATGAGTAACAAACTTCCCAAATTTCATCTTGGCTCCGATTAGAGTGGAATTTAAAATGTCTTTCCCCCTTTCGGCTAAAACTCACCATTCCATCTTCACTGCCTCAAAAGCAACATGGCCGCCCATGGGGTTTAATTGGATAATTTGCGCCCCCCGAAAAAAGCGCATGATGATCCGTCCATTCCTTAGGTTCTGCCTGATATTGACCATTGCCGTTGCCAGTAGTGGCGCATCGGTTCATGGGCAGACGCAGACGCCCATACCAGCGGGTAACAGCACCGCCAAACCCACCATACAGCGCATAGAACGCAGCGACATATCTCACCTCAGAACGCCCAGCATGAGCAAGAAGAATTCCACTTCAGATACCCATTCATGCGCCCGTCCCGATGAGACCGTGGCCACCCATCTGGACCTGGCCATTGCCGTGAATTTTGACAAACAGTTGATAAAGGGCGAGGCCACCTATACCATTAAGCGCAAGGAAGGCAATACCCTTATGCTGGACGCCAAGGGGCTGGACATCGCAGCCGTAAAGGACGATGCTGGCGAGAGCCTGCGCTTCAAGCTGCTTGATGTGGATTCGGTGCGTGGCCAGGCTGTGGTCATCATCCTTGGCGAGAAGAGCACCAAGGTTACTGTGAGCTATGCCACCACCGTGCAGAGCGCAGGGCTGCAATGGCTCACGCCCGAACAGAACGATGGCAAGACGCCTTTCCTCTATTCGCAAGGGCAGGCCATACTGACCCGCAGCTGGATACCGATACAGGACAGCCCCGCCATCCGCATGACCTACAGTGCCAAGGTCACTGTGCCCGAGGGCATGGTAGCAGTGATGAGTGCCACTGGCAATGTGGCCGTAAGGTTACCTAAGCATAGGGTCTTTGAGTTCAAGCAGCCCAATGCCATACCTGCTTATCTGATAGCCTTGGCGGTGGGCAACTTGGAGTTCAAGAAGATAACCGAGAACACTGGCATCTATGCACTGCCAAGCGTATTGCCAAGTGCAGTGGAGGAATTCAGCGATCTGGGCAAGATGGTGGCTGCGGCCGAAAAGCTTTGTGGCCCTTATGAATGGGGCCGTTTTGATGTGCTGGTGATGCCACCGAGCTTTCCCTTCGGAGGGATGGAGAACCCGATGCTCACCTTTGCCACACCTACCATCTTGGCGGGCGATAGATCGCTGGTGTCGCTCATTGTGCATGAACTGGTGCATAGCTGGAGCGGAAATCTGGTGACCAATGCCAACTGGAACGACTTCTGGCTCAACGAGGGTTGGACAGTATATCTGGAGCGAAGGATAGTGGAGATGCTGAACGGAAAGGAGACGGCCAATATGATGGAGGTGTTAGGGTTTCAGGACCTGAAGGCCACCATTGCCGACATGCCCCGCAACGGTGCCGACACCGGTCTGCGGTTGAAACTCGAAGGGCGCGACCCGGACGATGGGATGACCGATGTGGCCTATGAGCGCGGTGCGATGGTGATAAAGAACATCGAGACAGCTTGGGGCCGAATGGCCTTCGATCCGTTCATTCAGGCCTATTTCAAGCAGCATCGCTTCAAGAGCATCACCACCGACCAGTTCATTGAGTTCACAGCCAAGTATGCTGCCGACAACAAGTTGAAGATGCCCGACCTGCCCGGCATGACCATGGCCGTGGGCGAGCCTCATCCCGATTTCAAGATATTCTCAGACCGTATGATGGGCGTGGAGAAGGCCCGTGTGGCGTTCCTTATCGGTAAGAACATCCAAGACTTCGGTGCTGCGACATGGACCGCACAGGAGCGCCAGTATTTCCTCCGCATCGTGAAGGAGCCATTGAGCGCAGCCCAATTGGCCACCATTGAGAAGGCGCTACAATTGGGGGTGTCGAAGAATTCGGAGGTCAACTTCGAATGGTACATGATGTGCATCCGCAACGGACATGAGGCCATACGCCCCGAGCTGGAGGATTTTCTGAGCAGAGTAGGGCGTAGGAAGTTCGTGTTGCCACTCTACAAGGCCATGTTCGACAATCCCGAATGGAAGGCATGGGGCGTTGCCAACTACAAGAAATTCCGCAACCGCTATCACAGTATCACGGCCGGTTCGGTGGACAGGTTGCTGTGAGCTGTTGGCCATCAGCGCTCATCCTCGTTCCATTCGCACAGTGCTAATTGTTTCTTGCTGATTCTCCATGTCTCTTTTCTCTCCGCTTCAAAAGGCCAATTTCTTCCTCACTACCATCGGGTTGCTGAAGATTCCGCTCATCTATTATGTGGGTGCAAGGATCATAGAGGCCACGCCAGACCGCACTGTGCTGCGCATACCGCTCAACAGACGGACGAAGAATCATTTGGGCAGCATGTACTTTGGGGCCTTGGCCATAGGGGCCGATGTGACCGGGGCATGGGTGGCGTTCATGCTGCTTCGCGACAGCAAGCAGAAGGTGAGCATCGTATTCAAGGACCTGAAGGCCGAATTTCTGATGCGGCCCGAAGGCGATGTCCATTTCACGTGCGATGATGTGAAGGCCATCCAGCAGTGTTTTGCAGCTACAGTTGCCGATGGCGAACGTAAGAACCTGCCTGTGCGGGTGGTGGCCACAGTTCCATCAAAGACGGGTGATAAGCCGGTGGCAACCTTCGAACTGACCTTGAGTGCCAAGCGTCAATCGCCCAGATAGGGCAGAGTAGCTCACTTCTTCAACGGCTCCAATGCCAGCGTGAACGGATAGCCTGAGTGCGATACATCGAGTGCGCGCACCGTGCCGTCCTCATTGAACACATAGTTCACCTCACGGCTCGGCAGATGTTTCCTGGTCTTTACACGAAGGCGCACCAGCTTCCCGTCCTTCACATCCAGATGGATGTCCTTCTTGTTCCACAGCCATAGGTCGCCACGGTCCTCGGCCTTGGCATCGTGACGAAAATGGAGGAATAGCAGCATGATGTCCTCTTGCAGCATCTCCACAAGGCCGCGTCTGTCCATGCTCTTGTTCACGTAGACCTTCTTCCAACGGCCATTCTTCCACTGCATCTCCAGCATGTTGGTGCCCATCACAGAATTGAAGGATACTTGCAGCACATGATTGCGCTTGTGGCTCACGGCCAGATAGCCGTTCATGCTGGTGGTGGTAACGCGGAAGTCGGCCTTGTAGATGGCGTCCTTGCCAGCAGGGAGCACCTCTGCAACGGGAAGTTCCTGCGCCCATGAGGACGTAGCGAGCAGCAGACTAAAAATCAGTGAAACTGCTCTCATTGATGGGCTGCCCTGTGCGGATGTCGGAGAATAGGATGCGGGTGATGTCGCCCGATGGGTCGGTGAGCAGCACAGATTTTAAGCGGGTGTCCTTCTTCTCAAACTCCACCTCTATCCGTTGGATGAACTCGCGCAATTGCTTGTCCTTGGGTTGCAGATCGATCTTTAGGGCCGTGGCATTCGAAAAGAACACGGTCTTGTAGTTCGGATTGGTGATGATGGAACCATCGATACACCCAAGGATGATCTCCTTCACCTGACGCAGGATCTTGTCCACGCCCTTGTACTGCTTCTCCTTGCCATCCTCGCGCAGGCGCATGGCGTTGTCCTTGATGAGGATGATGTATTCGATAGGCTCGTTGAACTGCCAACGCAAGCGGTTCTCTTTCTTGTAAGAGAAACTGCCTGTGGATACCAGCTTGTCTTCGAGGAATGCGAACGATTTCTCCTGACGGATAGTGCCTTGGATGCTCTGCATGGCAGCAAGGGTTTTTTTCAACGAGGCCAATGCAGGATCACTTGCTGCGAGGGGTTTCCAGTCTTGGGCCGTAACTGAAATGGAGAATAGAAAAAGGAAAATGGGGAACAGGGAAAATGAGGAAATGGTCTTAAGAGATTGCTTCGTTCCTCGCAATGACGGGGCGTGCAACAATTCGTGATGACCTGAACTTTGAGTCTTAAACATCTTCCGCATACGGAGCTATACCAGTGAGCTGCTGCAATGACACGATCTCCGTGCCATTCTCGCGGCAAAGTTGAATAACCTTTCGCAATGCACCGGGCGTATGCGGATTCGTATCGTGAAACAATAGAAGACTGGAGCTTTTGAGACGCGGCACCACGCGGTCGAGGATGTGCTTTTCTGAGCGTGCCACTCCATCACGAGAGCGAAGGTCCCACCCGATGATCACATCGCGCTCAGCCGCCACCGCCTTGGCGATCTTCGGATTCACCACACCGAATGGCGGACGGAACATGCGGGGCGTTAGGCCAATGATCTGCGCAATGACCTCCTTGCCATGGCGTATCTCCTCCCGTACCTTGTCTGCCGGCATCATGCCCAACCGATGGGTGTGCAGATAGGTGTGGTTGCCCACCACATGGCCTTTGGCCACCATTTCGCGCAGCAGTTCGGGATAAAGCTCTGCATGTCGGCCAATGCAAAAGAAGGCGGCTTTCACGCCTTCCTCTTCCAATACGCTCAAGATCTGAGGTGTATGCACTGGGTGCGGGCCATCGTCAAACGTGAAGGCCACCATGCCTTTTGGGCCATTCCATACGGTGCGGATAAAGAACTGCGAACCGATGTCGAACACGCCCCATCCCACCGTTACCACATAGACCAATGCCAGCGGCACGAAGGCCCATGCGCCCACAAAGCCGTATGCCACTGCCGAAGCAGTGGTCATCAAGGCTCCGATGGCGATGATATTGAGACGGTGGATGTTCACACCCGAGCAATGAGAATGCCCATCTCCTGCGGGCCGAAGCGATGATGCACCAGCACCTGCTTCACTTCTTTCCTCGCTTTCAGGTAGTGAAGTGCGAGATGCATCCCGAATCCCGGGGCAGTGAAAAACTCACCACAATAGTCCGTGTAACAGATGTGCTCCTTCTCGTTCAATGGGTTGGAAGCGTTCGTCAGTACCATATCGGCCTCCGAAAGCAACGACACTACTGCATCGGCCTTGCCATCATGTCCCATTTTGATGGACACGATACGGGCCATGGTGGTTGCGGTCTTTTCTGCCGACAGATGGAAATAGGCACTTCCCTCGCCAAGCGTAGGCAACGGCAC